>DATJFA010000542.1:0-3479 GCA_035496015.1 Terriglobales bacterium
TGCACCAGGTAATCGGGCAGGTCGGGATTGAGCTGGCGTGGATCCTGGGGCTTTTCGTGCACCCGCAGATACATGGTCTGCAAGGTGGAGTCCGCCTTGAACGGTATGTCGCCCGTGACCATCTCGTAGAGGATCAGGCCCAGGGAATAAAGGTCGCTGCGGTGATCCACCGTTGCGGCCAGCGCCTGTTCCGGCGACATATACCGGGGAGTGCCCAGGAACTGACCGCTTACGGTCACCTGGGTGGCGTCGGCGGCCAGCGACTTGGCGAGACCGAAATCGGAGACGTAAACCTGCCCCGCCTTATCCAGCAGAATGTTCTGCGGCTTCAGGTCGCGATGCACTACTCCTTCCGCGTGCGCCGCCTCCAGGGCGGCGCAGAGCTGCTTGCTGAGGGTTACGGCGCGGTTTACCGGGAGTCGACCTTCGCGCTTCAGGAGCTGGTGCAGGTCTTCACCCTCGACATAAGCCATGGAAATGAACTTGGTTCCATTGGCTTCGCCCAAGTCGTGGATGCGCAGAATGTTCTTGTGAGAGACCTTGCTGGCCAGCAGCAATTCCTGGCGGAAGCGCTGGCTCATGGCAGGGTCGGCGCCCAGTTCGGGGCGAATCAGTTTCAGGGCGACAATGCGGTCCAATTCCCGGTCATAAGCGCGGTAGACCGCCCCCATTCCGCCCTCTCCCAACAGGGCCTGCACCTCGTAGCGCGGGCCAAAATCCACCGGCTTGGATTGGCTGATGGCGGAGCCGGAGGAGGAGGTACCTGCGCCGGAAGGAGGTGGAGTCTGGGCAAAGCCGATGGCGGTTGCGGCGTCGTGCGAGGACGACTGTTTCTGGCCTCCAGCCGAACTCTCGTACCTCGCGGGTGGGGACTCGGCGGGCGCGGTGGAAAGCGGCGAACCGCAGGCGGCGCAGCGGGAGGCCCCCACGGGATTCTGCGCCAAACACGAAGGACAAACCATGGACAGCCACCCTCCCGCCAGCCCGAATTATCGGCCAGTTGGGAGCGCTTCGGCAACAACAAGATAGGACCATGGCACCTTCTGCCGCATATCCCATGGTTGTTTGGTCCCAGGGGCTGCGGGAGAGATGCCGGGCTCGTCAGAAAGAAAATACGCGCATGAGATAATCGAATCAGTTGCTTGGCGTGGCCCCGTAGCTCAGATGGATAGAGCAGCGGTTTCCTAAACCGTTGGTCGGGTGTTCGAGTCACCCCGGGGCTACCATCACCGAAACGCTTCCAGGGGCGTGGGCGCCCGCGCCACAAAACCAGTCAGACAGTCCAGACAAAAATGCCATGAACAGAAAGACCCCGGGGATGCCGATCGGCCAGGAAGAAACAGCTAAGCCGGTGGCGGGCTCGCGAGAATGGAATTCAGAGGTTTACCAGCGCGTCTCCCAGCCGCAGTTCGGCTGGGGCAAAAAGGTGCTGGACCGGGTGCAGCTGCGCGGCGATGAAACCGTGCTCGACGCCGGCTGCGGCACCGGGCGGCTTACCGGCGAATTGCTCGCACGCCTGCCGCGAGGGCGGCTCCTGGCCGTGGATTTGTCCGACAACATGCTACGCACCGCGCGCCAGGAATTGGAAGCGCCCTTTGCCGGGCGCGTTTGGTTCGTCGTGGCTGATCTGCAGCGGCTCCCTTTTCGCCAGGTTGCCCACGGAATTTTCAGCGCCGCCGTCTTCCACTGGATCAAAAACCACGAACGCCTCTTCCGCAGCCTGCATGATGCATTGCGCCCGGGCGGCTGGCTGGAAGCCCAGTGCGGCGGCGGCCCCAATCTGGCTGAGCTGCTGCAGCGCGCGCAAGCACTCATTTCCGCTCCCTCCCTGGCCCAATTCTTTTCCGGATGGCAAAGCCCGTGGGAATATGCTTCACCCGAAACGACGGCAGAGCGCCTCCACCATGCAGGGTTTATCGAAATCAACACCGGTCTGGAGCGCGCCCCCGTTCAATTGTCCACCGCTAAGGAATACCGCGAATATCTGGCTAACGTGATCTTTCATCGTCACCTGGAGCGCATCAGCCAACCGGAGCTGCGCGAGCGATTCTTGGACCAGCTAACCCGCCAGTCGGCACAGGATGATCCACCGTTCGTGCTCGATTACTGGCGCTTGAACGTGAGCGCGCGGAAGGCGTAGGACGCTCGTTTGTCGTTGGTCGTTAGCCCTCGCGACTCGCCGCGCCTACCCTCAGTATTCCTGCTTGCGAGAGCGGAACCCCGGTCGGTAGAAAGTTCCCCGGCGTCATCCCGAGCGGGCTTTAGCTCCGAGGGATCTCTCGTGCAGCATCGATCAATCCCTATGGAGCTCCCCTAAGGCGGTGGCAGTGCACGCGAGATGCTTCGGGCCTGAAGGCCCTCAGCATGATGCCGGCGGTTGATGTGAGTCCTTAGGCGAGAGCCGAGGGCTGGAGCCGACAATCAGAGCCGAAAGCCAAGGGCGAAGAGCGAAAGCCAAGAGCCAGCAGCCGACGGCCAACGATTAACGCTCAGCCACCGACTGCTCAATCCACTTCAGGTACTCGGCGCTGCCGCCCTCGTCGGAGAGTTCGATGCACTCCGGCAGCTCATAGGAATGCAGCTCGCGGATCGCCTTGGCCACCGCATCGAAGCTGGCCGCGGTGGTCTTGATCAGCAGCAGGTGCTCATCGGCGCTTTCCACTGTGCCTTGCCAGCGATATACGGAGTGAATCGGTCCCACAATGTTGACGCAGGCGGCCAGGCGGCGCTCGACGAGGGCCTGCGCAATTTTCTCGGCTTCTTCTTGCGAGCCGGCGGTGGTGAGCACAATTTTTTTGTCGCTCATAGGCTAGAATCGGTGGTCGGCCCAGCGATGTGCCGGGTTATTACAGTAACACTGAAAGGACCTTCCAACGCCCGCGGCGGTCGGCCTTCGGCTTTCGGCAATTCCGGTTGTGGCCGAGAGCCAACAACCAACGGCCGAGAGCTACAAGCATATGCCCACACAGATTAAGTTCGGCACGTCCGGCTGGCGGGCGGTAATGGCGGAGGAGTTCACCTTTGCCAATGTGCGGCGCGCCGTCACCGGCGTGGCCCGCTATGTGGCCGGGCAAAAGCCGCAGGGGGCGCGAATCCTGGTGGGCCGCGACCCGCGTTTTCTGGGAGAAGCTTTCTGCGATTTGGCGGCGCAGATCCTGATGGAGCACGGAATTACGCCGCTAGTGATTGAGCAGGCGGCTCCCACCCCGGCCATCGCCTTTGAAGTCATCCGGCTACGGGCCGATGGCGCCATCAACTTCACTGCTTCGCACAATCCGCCGGAATATAACGGCATCAAATTTTCCACGCCCGACGGCGCTCCCGCCCTGCCCGAAGTGACCCGGCAGATTGAAGCCAGCGTGCCCAGCGATGGAGCGGAGCCCCCAAAGACTTCGGCGCGAGCGGCTACGCCGGCGAAGGAATCCATGGACGCCCGCCCTGCCTACCTGGCGCGCCTGCGCGAGATCGTGGACCTGGAG
>DATJFA010000543.1:0-7852 GCA_035496015.1 Terriglobales bacterium
TGGTGTATGACGTGCGCTCCCGTGGCGCCGAAAGCTACATACGCCTAGCCAAGGAGATCCTCGGCGGCGAAGCTCGGCGGCGGCGGCAGGCGGAAGCGGCAGCAGCCCAGGCAGCGGCGGCTGAAATTCAGCCCCAGGCGCCCCTGCCGGAAGCCCCTTCGCAGGCATCTGAGCCTGTTCCAACTGGGGAGCTTCCTGAAGTGGCCGCCCAAGCTGACGTGCCCGCACCCATGCCCGCGACTGAGCCGCCGGCAGAAACCAATGCTGGCATGCAACCTGTTTCAGAGTCAGAACAGGTTATGCAGCAAACCGCTGAAGCGCCCGCTGTGTCAGCCGAAGCGGGAGTCCCGTCCGCGGACTCGCCGGCTGAGAGCGCGCCGCCGCCAGATACCGCTGCCGAGGCGGAGCCCGAAGTCACAATCGAAGCCGCGCCTGACCAGGCGCCATCCCCTCCGGAGGCTTATCCCAGCCTGCCTCCGCCAGCCATCGCCGAAGCCGTGATGCAGGCCGTCCAGGCGCCGGACGCACAATCCGTCGCCGAGCACGGCGATTAGCCTGAACCAGTCTTACTAGTAACTAATGAGTTAACAGGAGATCTCTAGATGACGACCACCAGCACTACGCCTGCTTCTGCCGCTGACAAGCGCAAAGCCCTGGGCCGCGGCCTGGAATCGCTCCTCCCCGCGGGACCACGCCCTGCCGCCATTTCGCCTGTGCCCCCGGCGCCTCTCCCGGCTCCAGCCGCCCACGCCGCACCCGTGGCCGCGCCGCCACCGCCCAAGCCGGCAATGCCCCACGAGCAGATGCGTGAGCTGCCCCTGGGCCTCATCGACCGCAACCCCTACCAGACGCGCCTGCACCTGGACGAGCCCGCGATGGAAGAGCTGGTGGCCTCCATCCGCGCCACCGGCGTGGTGCAACCTATCGTAGTACGACCTATCGGCAGCGGCCGCTTCCAGCTCATTGCCGGCCAGCGCCGCTGGGAAGCCTCGCGCCGCGCCGGCAAGACCGCCATCCCCGCCGTGGTGCGCGAAGTTTCGGACCAGCAGGCGATGGAACTAACCATCATCGAGAACCTGCAGCGCCAGGACCTGAACCCCATGGAGCAGGCCCGCGCCTTCGACCGCCTGGGCCGCGAATTCGGCCTCACCCAGGAGCAGATGGCCCAGCGCACCGGCATTGACCGCGCCACCGTCTCTAACTACATCCGCCTGCTCAAGCTGCCCTCGCCGGTGCAGACGCTGGTGGAACAGGGCAAGCTCAGCTTCGGCCACGCTAAAGTGCTGCTCTCGCTCGATTCCCTGGAGATGATCAACAAACTCGCCGAGCGTGTCGTGGAACAGGGCCTCTCCGTGCGCGCCCTCGAACAACTCGTCTTCGGACTGGCACATCCCGCCGAGCCGAAAGAAGAGAAGGAACCCTTCGTGGATCCCAATGTGCGCGAGGCGCAAATGGAATTGGAGCGTAGCCTGGGCGTGCGCGTCCACATTAAAGACCGCAACGGCAAAGGCCGCATCGTGATCGAATACAAGTCGCTGGAGGATTTCGATCGCGTGCTGGAAGTGCTGGCGGCGAAATAGTTCTCGAGAGCTATCTCATAAATCAGTCTTGAGAGAGCGTGGCTTCAGCCACGCCGCACGTTGTTCCGTCCCCTTTGTCATCCTGAGCGAGCGCGAACCGAGCGCAGCAAGGCGAGCGCGAGTCGAAGGACCCTGTGTTTCATTTCGACCCTAGAGTTTTAGTGCCGCCCCTACGGGGCTGTGCCGTTTTTGGTCTTTACCGGGGCTTCCAGCCTCAGGGAATCCGCAGCTCAGCTACTGCGGCTCGCTGCTGGGCGGCGGTGGCGTTCCGCCCGGGGCGGGATGGTGCATTGGGTGATGCATCCCCGGACCCATCATGCCGCCGTGTTCCGACATCATCTGCTGCATGCCCTGCATGTGGTCCACCATCATCTGCCACATCTGCGCGTCGAGGTCGGCCTGCTGCCGCACCGCCGGATCCTTGATCTTGCCGGCGTTGGCTTTCATCTGGTCCACGTTGGCCTGCATCTTGGCAATCTGCGCTTTCATCTCCTGCATGTGCTGCTGCATGGCCATCATGTGCTGATGACGGGGCGGAGGCGGTGTTCCTTGCGTTGTGCCCTGGGCCGAAGTTTGCGCCGCCAAGCCGGCGCTGAGAAACAGAACTCCCAGGAAGAGAGAGACGGGTTGCATGGTATTCTCCTTGCCCTTCACCCTACGAGCATACGCCCGCGCACCCGCGTGTCACCAGCGGCTTGCGCGGCCCCTGACCCGGAAATCACGCTGTTATAATGAGGAATTGGCCGCATGAAAAAGTCCCGACTAGTACGCTCTACTACCGTTTTGTGTGTGCGCCGGGATGGGCACGTGGTGATGGCAGGAGACGGTCAGGTTACACTGGGCGAAGGCGTAGTCAAACATACTGCCCGCAAAATCCGCCGCCTTTACAGTGACAAAATTCTGGCCGGATTCGCGGGTTCCACCGCCGACGCCTTTTCCCTCTTCAGCCGCTTTGAAGCCAAGCTGGAGCAGTACCACGGCAACATTGGCCGCGCCGCCGTGGAACTGGCCAAGGATTGGCGCACCGACAAGTACCTGCGGCACCTGGAAGCTTTGCTGCTGGTCAGCGACGAGAACCAGACCTTCCTGCTCAGCGGCCAGGGGGACGTTATCGAGCCTGACGGCGGCATCGCCGCCATCGGCAGCGGCGGCCCTTATGCCCAGGCGGCGGCTCAGGCCCTCGCCGACCATACCCAGCTCTCCGCCCGCCAGATCGCGGAGGAGGCTATGAAGATCGCTGGCAACATGTGCATCTATACCAATGACAAGGTCACGGTCGAGGAGCTGTAGCGAGTCGAGTATGCCAGGATTTGTAATTTAGCAATTTGTAATTTGGTAATTTGGCCAGCCACGGCGGCGCTTCTTAAATTACTCAATTACAAATTACACCAATTACTCAATCAGCTTTATGGCTATCTATCTACCTCCTACCGCTGAAGAAGAACAGCTTGCGCTCGACGAGCTCACTCCCCGCGAGATCGTGGGTGAGCTCGATAAATACGTGGTCGGCCAGGCGGCCGCCAAGCGCGCCGTCGCCATCGCCCTGCGCAACCGCATGCGCCGCCAGAAGCTGGCCCCTGATCTGGCCGAGGAGATCATCCCCAAGAACATCATCATGATTGGCCCCACCGGCGTGGGGAAAACCGAGATTGCCCGCCGCCTGGCCAAGCTCACCAACTCGCCGTTCCTGAAAGTAGAAGCTTCCAAGTTCACCGAGGTCGGCTACGTGGGCCGCGACGTGGAATCCATGATTCGCGACCTGGTTGAGATCGCCATTGACATGGTGCGGGAGGAAAAGCTGGAAGACGTTTCCGACAAGGCCGAGCTCAACGCCGAGGAGCACCTGCTCGACCTGCTGCTGCCCAGCCCCGCCCCGAGCCGTTCCGCCGCCGGCGATGGCGGTTCCGGCGTGGTAATTGAAGGTTCCACTTTGGCCGAATCCAGCTCCCGCACTCGCGAAAAGCTGCGCCAGCAGCTGCGCGAAGGTCGCCTCGACGACCGCATGGTCGAACTCGACGTCCGCGAAAAATCCTTTCCCGCCTTCGAAATCGTTTCCAACCAGGGCATCGAGGAGATGGATATCAACGTCAAGGACATGCTGCCCAACATCTTCGGCCAGCGCACTAAGAAGCGGAAGATGAAAGTCAGCGAGGCCTTCGACTACCTCATCCAGGAAGAGGAACAGCGCCTGATTGACATGGACCAGGTCACCCGCATGGCCATCGAGCGAGTGGAGAATTCCGGTATCATCTTCCTCGACGAAATTGACAAGATTGCCGGCCGCGAAAGCGGCCACGGGCCCGACGTCTCCCGCGAAGGCGTGCAGCGCGACATTCTGCCTATCGTAGAAGGCACCACCGTCAACACCCGCTATGGCATGGTGCGCACCGACCACATTTTGTTCGTCGCCGCCGGCGCCTTCCACGTCTCCAAGCCCAGCGATCTAATCCCCGAGTTGCAGGGCCGCTTTCCCATCCGTGTGGAGCTGCAGTCGCTGACCATGGAGGACTTCATCAAAATTCTCACCGAGCCCAAGTCCTCGCTGGTCAAGCAGTACACCGCGCTCCTGGAAACGGAAAATGTGAAGCTGGAATTTACCCGCGAGGCACTCGATGAGATCGCCCACTTCGCCTTCCGCGTGAACGAAGGCACGGAGAACATCGGCGCACGCCGCCTGCACACCATCATGGAGCGCGTGCTCGATGAAATCAGCTTCGAGGCTCCCGACCGCAAGGGCCAGAACTTCACCGTGGACGCCGACTACGTGCGCAAGAGCCTCGTAGACATCGTCAAGGACCAGGACCTCTCCCGCTACATCCTGTAGCAATTGAGCAGTTACGCAATTTGTAATTGGGTAATCTAGACGACACACCGTTTACGAACTGCAATAGGTTCCATTCCAAGTTCTACTCCCAGGAATGTCATCCTGAGCGCAGCAACCTGGTTCGCTTTGCGAACCAGGTTGCGGAGTCGAAGGACCCCTGCGCTGTTTTCTCATAGATCTGCTCAAGGGAGTTCTCACCGCCCCTCAGTGCGCTTAAAGGCCTGCTCCCCCCAACACCACCGCCGCCGCCAGCGCCGCTGCTTTCTGGTCTTGACTCCAGGGTGGTCCTAAGTGCTTGGCGGCCGCCGCCAATTCCACTGGCAGCGCGGCCGCGGATTTCTTGAACACGGCCTCGGCGCGCTGCGCCAGCTCCTTTTCTCGAATTCCTGTAACTGGGATGCCCAGGGCCTCACAGGCCTCGAAAAACGCCTTACGGAAGAATTCACCCTCCGCGGTGTGAATGAGAGGATGGGAAGCAAGAATCCGCTCCAATTCCGGCAGCGGCCTCCCGGAAGCAAGGAGAACCGCCGCTCCCTTCACGCGATGTTCGCGAGAGAGCTTCTCTACCACTTCCTGCAGCCCCGCCTGGGCCAGGCTCAGCGAGGCGGCTGCGCAACGGGCAATGTGTTTTCTCGCCTCTGGCAGCGGCTGCTCCCGCGCGAAGTGGTACGGCTGGGCATGACCCGCTATCTGCCCATCTACAACGCTCACGCGCCGGCGCTCCAGCACCTGCCAGCGACCTGACTGGCAGCCGACCGCCACCATGGCGCCCCATCCGGAGTGAACTCGAAACCCAAGGCACACAGCCGGCACGGCGGCTCACACTCTCCTTCACATAGCAACAGCTTGGACCCAGGACCGGGGCCCCCAGCCTAAGCTCTCATCCTGAAAGCGATCGCTGCTCCCCTGGGCTCTGCCGTCTCATAGGGCAATCCCAGGGCCTGCGACAAGAACCCCACCAGCGGGCTCAGCTTCCTGCATGCGGCCATGAAATCTGCCATGAAGCGCGACCCGCACACTTGCGCATCTGTCAGTTCCACGCTGGCCAGAAAATCCTTGCGCTTCAGATCCTCCACCAGCGGATGGTCGCAGGGATACCCGCGCGGCGGCCGGCTGAGCGAATCTCCTTCCAGTTCCAGGCCGCGCACCGCCTTCTTCCACGCTTCCGGCCGCGCCACAATGGCGCTGCGAATTCGGATCAGTGTGGGATTATCGGGGTGCCAGCAGCCGGCTGCGGCAAAACAGCTTCCCGGCTCCAGGTGCAGGTAGAACCCCGGCAAATGCACCTTCTGCTTGGTCCCGCGATGCGGGAAGCTTATGCCCACATGGGTCTTGTAGGGGCGCTTGTCCGCGGAAAATCGGGTATCGCGATAAATACGAAACAGCGAACCCCGCGTGGGATGAGGGTCCGCCACCAGCCACGGGCTGACCCCATGCAGCGGCTCGCCCAGGTCGGCAATAAACCGCAGGCAGGGATTGCGCACCGCCTCTTCATAGCGCGGCTTGTTGGCCTGGAACCACTCGCGGTTGTTGTGCCGCTTCAATTGCTTCAAGAAACTGAACAGCTCACCACTGAAGTAGGTCTCTCCGATAGGACGCATCACAATCCCTCAACCTCTCCCTCACTACTGACGCCTGACTCCTGACTCCTGTTTTTTTCAATCCCCTTCCATCTCCTTGCGCACCCGCTTGGCTAGCTTTTCCACTTCTTTGCTCTTCTTGACCGCGTCCACGGAAAGGGCTCCGGCGGGCGTTTTGTCCAGGTCCTGCTTGAGCTCTTTCACCAGCTGGCTAAGCCGGTCGGTGTCTTTCTGCAGCTGCATCCGGCGCTCCTCGGCTGCCCGCTGCATCTGCTCCAGGTTGGCCCTTCTGGTGCCCTGGGCCTGCGGCATCTGTTCCGCGGCGGGCGGCGGTGTCGGCCAGTTTGAGCTGGTACGCTGCCCCCAACTGGGCCCAGCCATGCCCAGCATCACCGCCAGGGCCATTGCGTAAAATCTGACCGACATTGGATTCCTCCCCTGGGATTCGAAGAAGTATACCGCCATTTTCCGAACCACTAGTCGCCGCCCCCATCCGCCCGGCGGGGTTACTTAGGCGCAATCCGCCCTTGCCGCCGCCGGCCCTAATGATTTCCCCTCATTGCGGCAACTAAGTACTCAGGCTATTGTGGGCTTAACGGAAGCCAATTCATGTGGGGTAGAAGTGTGTGCCGCTGAAGTCCGGGCTAGGTCATTCTTTATGGCTGCGCACCCTGCGCCAATCGCGGCGGTGCTGGCCGCACTTGGCAGGCATTGCGGCCCTCAGCCTGCTTTCCATGCCTCTGACCCTGCTTTACCCTTTGCCCCTGAAAATCGCCGTGGACAGCGTGCTGGGCCAGCAGCCTCTGCCCAATTTTCTCAACCACTTTCTGGCACCCATGCGCCCGGGGCCGGTGGCCATAGGCTTCGCGGTCGCCCTGCTCCTCGCCATCGCTCTGCTCGCCAATCTTCAGGGTTTGGCCAGCTGGTACCTGCAGACCTACACCGGTGAGAAGCTGGTTTGGGACTTCCGCGCCGAACTTCTCAACCACGTCCAGCGCCTGCCCCTCTCCTTCCATGACCGTTACGGGCCCACCGACTCCGTCTACCGCATCCAGCACGACGCGCCCTCCATTCAGTACGTAGCTATCCAGGGCGTCGTTCCCTTCATCACCGCCGCTTTCACGCTGGTGGGCATGGTGTACGTCTGCGCCCGCATTGATTTTCATCTCGCCCTGGTTGCCCTGGCCATCAGCCCGGTGCTGTTCGCGCTGTCGCTTGCCTGCAGCCGCCTGGTGCGCCGCCGCTCGCAGGAACTCAAGGAACTGGACAGCACCGCCTTGTCCGTCATCCAGGAAGTGCTGGGTTCTATTCGCCTGGTCAAGGCCTTCGGCCAGGAAAATCGCGAACAGGGCCGCTTCGTGCGCCATTCCAGCAAGCGCATGTCCGGCCAGGTGCAGCTCTCCATGATGCAGGCGGTGTTCAACGTGTTGATCGGCCTCACTATCGCCGGAGGCACCGCGGCTGCGCTCTACATCGGAGTGCGTCATGTCCGCGCCGGGCTTCTGAGCGTGGGCTCCCTGCTCATGGTCATGGCCTACATCGCGCAAATGTATGGACCGCTGCAGCTGCTGAGCACCAAAGCCACCGACTTGCAGGCCTGGTTCACCAGCCTGGAGCGCGCCTTCCTGCTATTCGATCAGACGCCGGAAATTGCCGAGAGCCCGCGCGCGCTGCCCCTGGTGCGTTCGAAAGGCGCTTTCGAATTTCGTGATGTCTCCTTCGTTTATGACGAGAGTGGCCGCGGACTTCACCACGTTTCCTTTGAGGTTCCGGCGGGCACGCGGGTGGGCATCGTCGGCACTACCGGGGCGGGCAAGAGTACCCTGCTTAACCTGCTGATGCGCTTCTACGACCCGACCGAGGGGCAA
>DATJFA010000544.1:0-5458 GCA_035496015.1 Terriglobales bacterium
CCCAGAAGCCGAACATCTTCAGCTCGCGCAGCAGGATGGCCCAGGGGTAGAGAAAAACCGCTTCTACATCGAACAAAATGAAGAGCATGGCAACCAGGTAGAACTTGACGGAGAAGCGCTCGCGGGCATCGCCAACCGGGGCCATGCCGCACTCATAGGGCTGCATCTTGGCCCGAGTGGGCCGGCGCTGCCCGAAAATCCAGGATAACAATACAATGGCAGTGGCCAGCGCCCCGGCAAAGACGAAGTAGATCAAAAGCGGCAGGTAGCGAGTGAAGTAATTGTCCGGCATAGAGCTGGCTGTATATAATTCGCGACCAATACAAGAGCTAAACTAATTAGATTAGGTTTTGATTGTTGCCACTGTCAAGGGAGCGAGGCCTGGTGGCGGCAGGGAAGGTTATCCTCGCGGGTACGCGGCAGCAGGTTGCTATGATTTTTGGTTTTAACACTGATGTAAAGCACCAGGACAAGGTCTATCACGTACAAAGCGAGGCGCGGGAACACGAGCGCCTGCTGCAGACGCAGGTGTTTGTGCGGGGGCGCTGCATTGGCAAGCTCGCCACCCCGTACCAGCAAAGCGGGCAGGAGGACAGCACTTCGGAAAAGCAGCTGGAACAAAGCCTGCGGGCGCAGCACAAGTCGGTGCTGGACGCCATCCGCGAGGGGCGCCTGGAAGGCGTGCTGGGCCGTCCTGACCAGGAAATTCCCAAGGCGCCCAGCGGCCTCAAGCTACAGTGGACCAATGCGGACGCGCTGCACTCAGCGGACGGTTTGACGGTCAAAATTCGGGTAAGCGACGGCGAGGCTCCTGTGGAAGGAGCGAAAGTGACTGCCCGGCTGAAGCGGGCGGAGGGTGAGCCAGTCTATTGTCAGGCGACCAGCGATCCCGCTGGCAATGTGGAGTTAAAACTGGGGGCCGTCGAACCTGCTCTGTCTGACTCCGATATTCTGGTGCAGGCGGCCCACGGCGGCCGTATTGTGACGCGCAAGTTCCGCCTCCGCAAGGCCGCCCGCGCGTAGAAACAACCCCAAAATCCACCGCCGAGACGCCGAGGACACAAGAAGATTGACGATTGATGATTTTCGATTGACGATTGAAAATCCACGTCTGCCCGTGCCATCTTTGCCGCCGTCATCCAGATGCGCTTCAGCGCCGAAGGATCTCGCGCGCACTACAGAGCTTGTTGTAACTGCACGCGAGATGCTTCGGGCCTGAAGGCCCTCAGCATGACGCCAGTAGTTAATCAGTTTCGGGTTCTCGGCGTCTCGGCGGTGGACTTGGTTTAGAGATTTGGACTATGAAGCTGCAGATTAATGGCGAGCAGCGCGAGTTGGCGAGCGGCCTTACCCTGGCTGCCCTGCTGGAACAGTTGGGCATGAAGCCAGATCGGGTTGCGGTGGAGCTGAACCGCGAGATCGTGCGCCGCGAGGTGTGGGCGCAAACTCACCTGCAGGATGGGGATCGCCTGGAAATCGTGCAGTTTGTGGGCGGGGGAGTGAATTAAAAGCAGCGCGAACGAAGACAATAAACCGCCGAGGACGCAGAGGATGCCGAGAAGAATTGCTTCATTACCCTCGTTGAATTCCATCCATCATCTAGTCCAGCACGATATCAAAGTGCTCGCGCAATGTTTCGCGCCACTCATCCTGCGAGGAAAGGGTTCGCTCCTCTTTATTGGCATTGCGGGTAATTAGCAGCTTCATATCGGAAAGGGTGATGCGGCCGTCAGGCGTGGCGCGGCTGCACAGACGTTTGCGGGTGAAGCTCGAATCCGGCGAAGTCTGGTGGTAGTGGCACATCTCCACGAATTCCCCGATATGGCGGGGTTGCAGCGTGAAACCATATTGCGGCTTCCAGATTTCTCCCGCATCCCATTTCTCAAGCTGCAGCACACTAGCGCTTTCTGTGATGCGATAAATCTGGCTGCCATCCTTCTGCGCGATTCCGGGCAGCAGACGCAGCGGCTCGACAAATGAGTCGCCAAATCCCACGTCGGCCAGCCAGGGCCGGTCCAGGTCCACGCGCAGGGTGAGATGGTCAAATTCAGGGCCGAAGGAGCCATCCTGCCGGGCAACGCGAGCGGAAAGCAGCGTAACCTTGAATGCCATAGCCTGCAGCAGGGCGGCGAAGGCGCCGTTCATCTCATAGCAGAAACCGCCGCGGCGCTCTTCCACGATCTTGCGCGCGCAGGCGTCCTGGTCAACCACGATTTTCCGGCCGCGCGAGATATCCAGGTTCTCAAAAGGCACGCTCAGCATGTGGGCGCGATGGAGGGCGCGCAGCACCTCAACCGTGGGGGTTGCCGGCCCGGCGTAACCGATGCGGGCGAGATAGGCGGGCACGTTCATGGTGTGGCTGTAGGATACCGGCTCCGCAGTAGCGATTCCATATTTGTCGTGGTGCGACATACGGGCGGGTGCGGAGTTGATGGCCCAGAGTATAATGCCGCCTCGCCCTGGGGCCCAATCTATCAACTGGAGGCATACGCAGTCCATGTTGCGCCACACCCTGCTTCTTCTGGTAGTCCTCGCCCTGCCCATGCTGGCGCAGTCCAAGCCGCCCGAGTTGCAGGTCCGGGCCGACACCAGTTTCTTCAAGGTGCCTGCCGGCGTCTATTTCGGCGAATGCGTGGGCGTGGCCCTGGACTCCAAGGGTAACATCTACGTGGCCAACCGTGGGCTCCATCCCCTTCTCGAGTTCCGCCCCGACGGGACCTTTATGCGCTTCCTCGGCGAGGGCCTGGACATTTACGAAGCGCCGCACACGGTAGCCATTGATGCCCAGGACAACATCTGGTACGTGGACGCGGGCACCAGCCTGATCGTCAAACTCGATCAGCAGCAGCGCCTGCAGATGGTGTTCGGCAAAAAGCCCGAGGCGTGGACCTGGGACACGCACGTTGTGCAGCATGGGCAACCGGGGCCGAGCTTCTTCTATCAGCCCACGGGAGTGGCGTTTGGCGCCGATGGCAGCATCTTCGTGAGCGACGGCTATGGCAACTCGCGCGTGGCCAAGTTCGGTCCTGACGGCAACCTGGTAAAGGATTGGGGGGAGCGCGGCGCCGAACCTGGCCGCTTCCACACGCCGCATTCCATTGTGGTGGATAAGCAAGGCCTGGTCTACGTGGCCGACCGCGAGAACCACCGCATCCAGGTTTTTGATTCTGACGGCAAGTTCCTGAAGCTGTGGAATAACGTGCTCGCGCCCTGGAGCATCTGCATCACCCCCGGCCCCAAACAGATGATCTGGAGTGCTGACGGTTTTACGGGGCGCTTCCACAAACTGGACCTGGACGGCCACATTCTGGGCGAGTTCGGCAAGGCAGGCAAACTCGCCGGCCAGTTTGGCTGGACCCACGGCATCGCCTGCCCCAGTGAGAACCTGATCTACGCGGCCGAGGAGCTCAACTTTCGGGTGCAGAAGCTGACGGTTGAGGGGCAGTAGGCGGCTACAGCGCCATCACATTGGGCAGGGCGAAGTAGAAGAACAGGGCGATCAGCACCAGGTAGCCGAGCATGATTAGCGTCCAGCCCATGTTGTGGCGGATCACGGCGCCCTCGCTGCGCACGAACTTGCTGGTGGAGACGCCCACACTGGCGGTCTGCGGCGCGATCGGCTTGCCCACCTCGGCGCCCACCGAATTCAGCGACGGCAACAGCAGAACCGGCATGTTCAACAACCGCCCGGTCACTGCCTGCACCGGGCCGAACATGGCGTTGGTGGAGGTGTTGCTGCCGGAGAGCGCCACGCCAATCCAGCCCAGAATCGGCGCCAGCGCCACAAAAATCACCCCGGTTTTGGAAAGCCCGTAGGCCAGGGAGTTGGCCATTCCCGTATAGACGAAGGTATAGGCCAGGGCGAACACGAACAGGGCCACCAGGAATGCGCCCCAAATCTGGTGGAAGGTCTTGGCGAACACCTGCTTCAATGTGCCTGCTCCAGGCCGCAACAGCGCCAGAATCAAAAGCCAGGACGCGAAGATCGAGGTGCCGCCACCCAGCGGGTTGAAATTGAACGTGGAGGCAATGGATTTCTCGGTCACCGAGGAACGCGCCGTCTCCGTCATGTGAAACAGACTCAAGGATGGCAAGTGCGACCAGGGGCCAGTCCAGGCCACCACCACCGCGATCAGCACAATGTAGGGCAGCCAGACGGAAAGCGCGCCCCGCGCTGTAGTTAGCGCTTCCGGGTCGCGGAGCACAAACTCGAGCGGCTCCCCACCGAAAGCACGGATTGTTTTTGGCGACCAGACTTTCACAAATGCGAACAGCACCCAGAACGAAACCAGGGCGCCGCTCAGGTCGGGCAAATAGGGGCCAAGATAGTGCGCTACCGGCCACTGCCCCGCGATGTAGGAGAAGGAACCGACCAGCGCCAGCGGCCAGGCTTCGCGCACTCCCTTCCAGCCGCTGACCAGGTAAATCAAAACCCACGGCGGCAGCAGCGCCAACACGGCGACAATATTGCCCACGGAAGCGGAAAGCGCCATGACCGGCAGGGAAGTAACCACTGAGAGCGCCAGAATGGGCACACCCAGCGCGCCGTAGGAAACCGGCGCGTTATTGGCCAAAGCGGCAATGCGAATCGCCTCGAGGTCAGCGATGCCCAGCCCAGCCAGGATGGGCACTACCACCGCCCACGGATAGCCAAATCCCACCAAGCCTTCCAGCAGGGCACCGAAGGCCCAGGCCAGCATGATGGTCTGCACGCGAATGTCGGCAGTGGCGTGGTGCACCATCCACGACTTGAAGCGCGCGAAGTCGCCGGTCACCACCAGGGTGTTGAAGATGACCAGGCCCCAAAGGGTGATCCAGTCAATCACCCAGGCGCCGGAGAGCGCGCCGTAGCAATACGACCGCAACATGCCGCCCCAGGGCGCGTGCCATACCAAGGCGCCTAATGCGAGAGCGACCACGCCCGCAATGATGGCGGCCAGCCAGGCGGTGACGCGCACAATGGCCAGCAGGAAAAGCAGCACGGCCAGTGGCACCAGCGCCAGCAGCACCGTGAGCCACATGTTGCCGGCCGGGTTGAGAATTTGCGTGAAAATGTTGTGCTCCATGAAACAAAAGCAAAACCAACCGCAAAACCTTCACCGCCGAGGACGCCGAGAAGAAATTAACTCATGTCGATTAGCGTTCTTGTCTGATCCAGGAATCCTCATCCGATAGACTCAAAATTCAGTGATCGCTTTGCGTTCTCGGCGTCTCGGCGGTTGAACTTTGTTCTTGATACTTTGCTGCAAGCCATCAGGCGGAGGCTTGCGACGATCGCTTCGTCCACTCTGGCGGCACTTCCACGTAGGATCGATCGAGTTCACGAACGGAAGCGCAGCCCAGCAGCCGCAGCGTGCGTTCCAGGTCGGCAATGAGTATCTGAATGGCTCGGGTGACGCCCGCCTCCCCCGCGGCCGCTAAGCCGTAGGCGTAGCCCCTCCCAATGAGCACGGCGCGG
>DATJFA010000545.1:0-5525 GCA_035496015.1 Terriglobales bacterium
CGCGGAGAATGTGTTGGGCGTCAGTATGCCCAGCCAGTACTCCTCCTCCGGCAGCATAGACGATTCGCGTACGCTGGCCGCCAACCTGGGGATTAAATTCGAAGTTCTGCCCATTGGCGAACTGTTCGACGGGTATCGGAAGACTCTGCGGCCCGCCTTTGACAACATGCCCGAGGATGTGACGGAAGAAAACCTTCAGTCACGCATCCGCGGAACGCTGCTGATGGCGCACTCCAACAAGTTTGGCGGAATTGTGCTGTCCACAGGCAACAAATCGGAACTGGCGGTGGGCTATTGCACCCTATACGGCGATATGGCGGGCGGTCTGGCGGTGATCTCCGACGTGCCCAAGACCATGGTTTACCGGCTGGCGGAGTACGCGAATTCGCAGCGCATGCGGATTCCGCAGGTTACTATCGACAAGCCGCCCTCGGCGGAGCTGCGGCCTAACCAGAAGGACACCGATACGTTGCCGCCCTATGAAACCCTGGACCGCATATTGGAAGATTACATTGAGGATTTGAAGACGCCGGAGCAGATCGCCCAGGAGCGCGGCTTCGATTCCGCTCTGGTACGGCGGGTGGTTTGCATGGTGGACCGCGCCGAGTACAAGCGCCAGCAGGCCGCGCCGGGGCTGAAAATCACGGAAAAGGCGTTCGGCTTAGGGCGGCGGTTCCCGATAGCCGCGAAGTACGAGTAGGCCCAAAAAATGGAATCACCACCATGACACAGAGGCACCGAGAAAATTCAAAAAAAGGAATATCAATGTCCTACGTCTCCCGCGGATCAGTTTTGTTGTTGTTTATCGCTTACGCGAGTCTGAGCTTCGCAGCGAACCAGAAACCGGCGCCGGCCAAGGCTCACACGGGCACTCCGGCAGCAACAGCATCGCACATCCCGTCGGAAGCAACGGTAAACGATTTTCTGAAGCACATGTTTGGGTACGATGCTGCGATCACGTGGAAGGTGGAGTCCATCAAGCCCTCCAAGGACCCCTCGGTGGCCGAAGTAAACGTGATTATGAGTGGCAAGCAGGGTTCGGAGAGATTAACGTTTTACGTCACGCCGGATAACCAATACGCCATTTCCGGCAACATGGTGCCCTTCGGTTCTGATCCCTTTGCCAAAGCTCGGGCAGAATTGGAGCGCGAGGCAAAGGGCCCCTCCCGTGGCCCGGCCAATGCGCAGGTAACGCTGGTGGAGTTCAGCGACCTGCAATGTCCGCACTGCAAAGAGGCGCAGCCTACCATTGAAAAACTTCTCTCCCAGGAACCCAACGTGCGCTTCATCTCCGAAAATTTCCCCTTACCCTCGCACAATTGGGCGTTCAAAGCGGCATCTTACGCCGACTGCGTGGGGCGGGAAAATACCGCTGCCTATTGGAAGTTTGTGGATAGCGTTTATAACCAGCAGCAGAACATTACGGAGTCCAACGCCGACGAGAAGCTGACGGAGTTGGCCGCAGCCGCCGGGGCCAACGGGAAAGCTGCAGCGACCTGCGCGGCTGAGCCGGCGACCCGGCAGCGTGTGGAACAGGCGGTCACTCTCGGCAAATCCGTAGGGGTAACCGGGACGCCCACGTTGTTCATCAACGGCCGTGGCACCAACCTGGGCATTCCTGTAGAGGTTCTAAAGCAGATCGTGGATTTCGCCGCCATAGAGAAGTAGTGCCCGAGAGGGCGGCGAGCACAACGCATGTTGGCGCAGGGGCCGGGGAAAAGCGATAATCTTGCCAATGGCCGGTCCCGCCATCCTGACCCCCGACTCGATGCGCGCGGAAAAGCGTGCCGTAGCCGCCAACTCGGTGGTGGCCGCGATCGGCATTACTGCCCTGAAAGCGGTTGTCGGCATCTCCACCGGCAGCCTGGGAATTCTCTCCGAAGCCGCCCATTCCGGGCTGGATCTCATTGCCGCCCTGATAACGCTCTTTTCCGTTCGTGTCTCGGATAAGCCTGCCGATGCCGACCATCAGTATGGCCACGGCAAGGTGGAGAGCTTCTCCGCTTTCCTGGAAACCGGCCTGCTGCTGCTGACCTGCGTGTGGATCATTTACGAGGCCATTGTCCGCCTCTTCTATCGTCATATCGAAATCGAGCCTAGCATCGCCGCTTTTCTGGTCATGTTCCTGTCCATGGGAGTGGATTTCTGGCGCTCGCGCTCGCTGGGACGAATTGCCGTCAAATACGACAGCCAGGCGCTGGAAGCGGATGCTCTGCACTTCAGCACCGACATTTGGTCGAGCGCGGTCGTGGTGCTGGGCCTTCTGCTTGTGACCCTGGGACGCGCCTTCGGGGTGGACTGGCTGCGCGACGCCGACCCGATCGCGGCCCTATTTGTAGCCTGCGTCATCATGTATGTGAGCTCACGGCTGGCGCGCAAGACTATTGACGCCCTGCTGGATGCGGCCCCCACCGGGGTCCGCTCCCGCATCATCGACGAAATTTCCAAGCTGGAAGGAGTGCTGGAATTGGACCGAGTGCGCATTCGCCGCTCGGGAAACCACTACTTTGCTGACGTTTCCGTCGGCTTAGGAAGGAATCTCACCTTTCAACGCTCGGAGCAGATGGCGCACTCGGTAAAAGCGGCGGTGCATCGCGTGTTGCCCGAGGCAGACGTGATGGTCCACTCCATTCCCCAGGCGCACGGTGGGGAAAACATATTCGACCGCATCCGCGCGGTGGCCATGCGCAACAACCTGAACGTCCACGACGTGAGCGTGCAGCACTTGGGTGGTAAGCTGCACGTGGAGCAGCACCTGGAACTGGACGAACAGCTCAGCCTGCTGCAGGCGCATGACCGCGTAACCACCCTGGAAACGGAAATTCGTGGCGAAGTGCCGGAAATCTCCTCCATCCTCACCCACATCGAAAGCGAGCCTTCGACCATTGAGCCGGGGGACGAGATTGGGGAAAATCGCGACCTCGAACGAAGGCTCAAGCGGATTGTCAGGGATTTCCGGGAAGTACTTGATTTGCATGATGTTCAGATCAAGCGAGTACGCGGGCGGCTGTATCTCTCCTGTCACGTAACCATGTCCGACAATCTGCCCCTGGCGCAGGTGCACGATGTGATCACCGAATTGGAAATCCGCTTTAAGCAGGCTGCGCCGCAGCTGTTCCGAGTTCTCATCCATCCTGAACCTCAGACTGACAACACGAGATAATTCAGAAATAGCAATTGAAGAAATGACCATGATCACTGCTTACGCGAAGTGGACTGATAACGAGCGCTTTCTGGGCGAGGCATCCAGCGGCCATGCCGTGGTGCTGGACGCGGCCACGGAGAAAACCGCGAACAGCCCGATGGAACTTGTGCTGATTGGCTTGTGCGGCTGCACAGCCACGGACGTGATAAACATCCTGCGCAAAAAGCGTGAGCCCTTCACCTCGCTGGAAGTGCGGGCAGAGGCGGAGCGCGCCCCCGAGCCACCCACTGTGTACACCTCAATCAAACTCATCTACCGCGTCGGAGGCCAGGTCTCAAGGAAAGGCATGGAGGATGCTGTTCGTCTGTCCAAGGAGAAATATTGCTCAGTTTCCGCCATGCTGCAGAAAACAGCTACCATCACCGCTGTCATCGAATACCTCTGAGAATTTAATTCGAGGTTCTGATAGTCTAGGGACCCCGTAAGAGCGGGCTATGAAAAACCCCATAATCGTTTTCACCCAACCCGGCTGACCGCCCTGCCGAACCGTAAAGGCCTACCTCTCGGCGAGAGGTATCGAGTTCGAGGAGCGCGACGTCAGCAGCGATGCCAATGCCGTCCGAGAGCTGGTGGAGACCTACCAGAGCCGCTCCACGCCCACGCTGGTAATCGGGCAGGAGGTGATGATCGGCTTTGACCCGGAACGCCTCGACGAACTTCTTGCCGGCTAAGGCCCACTCTCTCCGCGGTTATCTCTACATCGCCGCGGCCGCGCTCTGCTTCGGTATCTCGGCCACCTTGGGCCGTGCCGCGTTCACCGGGCGCTTGCTGGCTGGGGCAAAGGGGCTGCGTTCCATTGAGCCGGTGATCCTGGCCCAGACGCGCACTACATTCTCTTTGCTGCTCCTGGCGCCCTTCTTATGGTGGCGGCGCGGGCGTGCGGGAATGGCGCTGCCACGTGCTGATTTTGCACGCTGCCTGGTGCTGGGTGTGCTGGGCGTCGCTGGATCCAATTACCTCTACTATTTCGCCATCCAGAAGCTCAATGTGGCGGTGGCCATCATCCTGCAATACACGGCGCCGGTCTGGGTGCTTTTGTACATGGTGGCCCGCGGGCGGCAACGGGCAACAGGCCAGCGGGTTAGCTCGGTGGCGCTGGCCGTTATCGGCTGTGGCTTGGCTATCGGAATCGTTGGGGCGGGGCGCCTCAACTTGAACAGCTGGGGACTGGCTGCGGCGGTGGCGGGAGCCTTCACTTTCGCCTTCTACAACATTGCCGGGCACGACCTGCTCACGCGGCACGATCACTGGCGCATCCTCGTCTATGTACTATTCGGATCGGCGCTTTTCTGGTTGCTGGTGAACCCGCCCTGGAAAATTGCTGCCGCCCGCTACACTGCCGGCGAGTGGCTGTTCCTGCTGGTATTCGCCGTAGTCTCGGTGCTGGTGCCGTATCTGTTTTATTTCGCCGGCCTGCGCCACCTGGATGCCACACGGGCCATCGTTACCAGTTGCCTGGAGCCGGTGTTCTCAATTGTTATCGCCGCTGTTGCACTCGGAGAGTTGGTCAGGCCGGTGCAGGTGGCGGGAATCGTCCTTGTGTTATTGGCAACCGTGCTGGTGCAACTGCCCAGCGCAACCGATGCGGAGTCCCCTATTCTCGAACCCGTGGAATAGCGAACTCCGCTGTGCAGACGCGAGAGAGGAAGTCTATTTCAGAGCGAAGGAATGCGCGCTGCGCAACGCGGCCCGGGCAGGACGCAAAGGAGAGACGACCTTCATCTGCTCCCAGTCATAAGCAAATTCTTTGCCGCAATCCAGGCACACCACGTAAGTGCCCGTAACTCCGCCCACAACCGAGCGCTGTTTTAAAATTTTGCTGCTGATGGGAAAGCTGTAATGCCGGTGACGGCAAGCGAAGAACACATCCCACAGAGCCGAGAACAGATCCCTGAGAACCGAGAACATACCCTACCCCCTGGCCGGGACCCAGAAACCGCAGCTGTGGCCCATAAAACCTTTCAGCTACTTAGATTCAGCTCTGGAATAAAAGGTTCCTAATCTCCAATATTGTCCGGAAACCATTGCAGGATATGCATCTAGGGGCACAGACAGGCGCTGGTGCCGCGCCAAGCCAGTATGCACACTGGCGTAACCCACCATGGTGGAACTGGCAGAGAGCTGCGCGTTTCAGCCCTTATATGCCCGCCAAAGGGAAATTGTGACACGGGATGGCGCAGCGCATCAGGCGCCGCCAACCGCCGCATCTGCCGGCAAGTGCCGCGACTTCCAGATGGCGAAAATGGGGGGATAGACCACCAGTTCCATAACGAACGAGGTCACTATGCCGCCGATCAGGGGGGCGGCGATGCGGCGCATC
>DATJFA010000546.1:0-5627 GCA_035496015.1 Terriglobales bacterium
GGGGATTTTACGAACGGCGGTGACAGCTGAAGCCGGTTCCCTCTACTGGCCTCATAATGCAGCGCTAAAGCGCTGCTCCACCCAAGGGCTGGCGGCTGCTTTGTCGTTGGATCGCAGCTAGGACTCACTAGGGCTTTAGCCCCTGAGGTAAGCACCCCGCAGTCAAAGGCGGGATTAATTCTGCCCTAGTCATGCAGGGGTGGGCGCTTCCCAAAGCACCGGCGTGGGTCCCACGGTCGAAAGCAATTTGTTGCTATTTTCTCCTGACCGCAATGCCCAACTCCTTGAGCTGCGCTTCGCTGACGGGAGTGGGTGCGTCCACCATCAGGTCTACGGCCTTGGCGGTTTTGGGGAAGGGAATTACCTCGCGCAGACTGTCGGCGCCCGCCAGGATCATGACAATGCGGTCCAGGCCCAGCGCAATGCCGCCATGGGGCGGCGTGCCGTACTCCAGCGCTTCCAGGAAAAATCCAAAGCGCGCCCTGGCTTCCTCGTCGCTCATGCCCAGGGCGTGGAAGATTTTCTTCTGGATGTCCTGGCGGTGAATACGGATGGAGCCTGAGCCCAGTTCGGTGCCATTGAGCACCACGTCGTAGGCCAGAGCCCGCACCGCGGCCGGGTCGGACTCCAGCTTGTCCATATCTTTCTCGTGCGGCGACGTGAAGGGATGGTGCGCCGCGGCCCAGCGTTTGCCTTCTTCGTCCCACTCGAACATGGGGAAGTCGGTAACCCACAGGAAGCGGAAGTCGCGGCGCTGAAATGCGCCGTGGCGCTCGGCATATTTCTGCGCCAGGGCTACGCGCAATGCGCCGGCTGCTGTGTACACCGGAGCATCGTGCTGCTTGACCTCGGGGCCGACGATGCTCTCGGACGGATGCTCGCCGGAATGGCCGTTTCCCGCCACCAGCACCAGCAGGTCGTCGGCCTGGGCGCCGCTTTGTTCGCGCACTTTGGCCATGGCCTCGGGAAAGGATTTCTCCAGGCGCTTGGCGTCCTCGAACAGCTTGGCGTTTTTGCGCTCGCCGAACAGCGGTTTGATGTCGTCGCGCTCCTTGCGCGAAAGCTCGCCCACCTGGGGAATGCGGATCGCCACCACGGGCAGGCGAGGGTCTACATTTAGCGTCTTCAGGTTTTCCGGCGCGAAGGCCTGGCGCACATCAGTCATCGCAGGCAGGCGCAGATCGGGCTTGTCGGAGCCGTACTGCCGAATCGCCTGGTCGTAGGTCATGCGCGGGAACGGCGTTTTGATTTCGCAGCCGGCGGCGCGAAAGGCGGCGGTCAGGAACCCCTCCACCACCTCGAACACGCGGTCGGGCTGGGGAAAGGTCATCTCCAGGTCTATCTGCGTGAACTCGGGCTGGCGGTCGGCGCGCAGGTCCTCATCGCGAAAGCAGCGCACGATCTGGAAGTACTTGTCGAAGCCGGAGATCATCAGGATCTGCTTGAAGAGCTGCGGCGATTGCGGCAGCGCATAGAACGACCCGGGATAGACGCGGCTGGGCACCAGGTAATCGCGTGCGCCCTCGGGCGTAGAGCGGGTCATGAACGGCGTTTCAATGTCGAAAAATCCCTGCTCGGCCAGGTACTGGCGGATGGCCAGGCTCACCTTGTGCCGCATCTCGATGTTGAACTGCATCTTCTCGCGGCGCAGGTCCAGGTAGCGGTACTTGAGACGCACTTCTTCGTTGGGCAGCACCGATTCGGCGGGCAGGAAGGGCGGTGTCTTGGAAACATTCAGGATGCGCAGCTCTTCCGCGACCAGTTCGATTTCGCCGGTAGCAATGTTCTTGTTGACCAGATTGGGCTCGCGCTTCTTGACCGAGCCGGTCACCGCGATTACGTACTCCGAGCCGAGATGCGCGGCTTTTTCCTGCAGCGCCGGGTTGAGTTCCTTGTTGAACACCACCTGGGTCACGCCGGTGCGGTCGCGCACATCCACAAAAATCAGATTGCCATGGTCGCGAAGACGGTTCACCCAGCCCATGAGCACTGCGCGCTGGCCGGCATTGGACAGGCGCAGCGCCCCGCAGGTATG
The DNA here is from genome assembly GCA_035496015.1 of Terriglobales bacterium. Lineage (GTDB taxonomy): Bacteria > Acidobacteriota > Terriglobia > Terriglobales > Acidobacteriaceae > JAICWP01. The sequence continues at coordinate 2,036 of DATJFA010000546.1, forward strand.
GGTGCGTCGCAAGTCGCCTAAAAAGTCGAGCAAGAGTAGTTTGCCTTATGTTGGGAATGCCCGCGTGAGCGGAAGGGTAATTATAAATGGGCGTGTGTTGACGGGCAGTGACCTGCTCTATTGCGCTGCCGTGGCCTGCTGAAACTTCAGCAGCCACTTGCCGCCCTGGTTCACCCAGACCGAGCTGACGTGCTGGTACCGCGGCGCACGCTCGTCGCCGACGCTCATCTGCACGATGGCATCGTAGGTCACAACCGCGGCGTTCTCGTTCAGAGGGATCACCTTGGCGTCGTAGATGGAGTAGTTCTGCAGATCAACAACGTTCAGCGCTTCCAGCAGTTCGTCTCGGGTGTACACCTTGGCGTCGGCTGCGACTTCCAGGAAGTCGTCGGTAGTGATGTTCTTGAAGAAATTGACGTCCTTGCGCTTCTGTGCCTCGGTTAGAGATTTCTCTTGGCCCAACAGCAGGTCTGTCAAAGATGAACTGGCAGTGGCGGGGCTTCCCGGCTTTGCTGTTGGGGCCGAAGCCGAATTGACAGCAGGCTTGGTGTCGTCGCTCGCGGCCAGGTTAGCGACTGCCAGAACCAACAGGAAGACGCAAAGGAAGGGCTTGATCACGGCAACCTCCTGCCAGCCCGGTGCGGGACCGGCTTATTTCTGCTCGCCTGATTTTATCCTGCCCGGCAGTTCAGAACGAGGGACAGACTGCTGCTGCCCGCTGGCCAGGTGCTTGAGCGCGAATACGTCACTCTGCACCTCGTTTTCGCCGACGATAAGGGCAAAGCGCGCGCCCAGTTTGCTGGCGGTTTCCAGCGACTTCTTCAGGCGAAACGATTCGTCGCCCAGATCCACCACAATGCCGGCCTGACGCAGCTCGCGGGCCAACCGCGCGGCCTCACGGTTGGTGCCGGCCCCCATGGGCGCGATATAGACGTCGGCGGGCCTGGCCAACGAGCCGGCTACTTCCTGCAGCGCCAGCACCACGCGATCCTCGCCGATGGCGAAGCCGATGCCGGGCGCCTGGGGACCGCCCAGCGCCTCGGAGAGCCCGTCGTAGCGGCCACCGCCCAGGATGGCGTTCTGCGCCCCCAGCGCGCCATGGGTGAACTCGAAGGCGGTGCGCGTGTAGTAGTCCAGGCCGCGCACCAGGCGGTCGTTGAGCACGAAGGGCACGCCCACGGACTTCAAAATTTCCTGCACCGCGGCGAAGTGCTCGCGGCAGGGTTCGTCCAGGTATTGGCTGATACGCGGCAGCTTTTCGATGATGGGTTGGTCCTCCGGCACCTTGCAGTCAAAGACGCGCAGCGGATTCGTAACGGCCCGGCGCTGGCAATCGGCGCACATGCGCGCCTTCACTGGCTCCAGCGCCTTGCGCAGGGCTTCATCGTAAGTCTTGCGATCGTTGGCGCAGCCGACCGAGTTCAGCTCCAGGGTCCAGTTCCTGATTCCCAGGCGGTCGAGCAGCGTGGCCAGCATCTCCAGCAGTTCCGCATCGCGCAACGGCGACTCGCTGCCCGCGCTGGGTGGGCCAATGATCTCAGCGCCAATCTGGTAAAACTGGCGGTAGCGGCCCTTTTGCGGGCGTTCCCGCCGGAACTGCGGCCCGATGTAGTAAAGCTTTTGCACCCCCGGGCGCTCCCACAGCTTGTGCTCAATGTAGGCGCGAACCGTGCCGGCGGTGTTTTCCGGGCGCAGCGTGAGCGACTGGCCTTTTTCACTGGCCGCGCGCCCGCGGTCTTCCCAGGTGAACATTTCTTTCGAGACAATGTCCGTCTCCTCACCCACGGAGCGCGCAAACAGCTGCGTTTCTTCGAAAATGGGCGTGCGAATTTCCTGGAAGTTGTAAACGCGGAACACGTCGCGTGCCGTGTTTTCGACAAAGTTCCACAGCGCCGTATCCGGCGGCAGCAGATCGCGGGTTCCACGCACGGCTTTAATCATGAGTAGCTGTCTAGCTGACTGGCTTGCTAGCTAAGGGCGCATTTGGCCAGTAACGATTCACGTAACGACCAAATGCCAATTGCCAAATGCCAATTGCCAACTGCTAACTGCGTCTTTCCTTCAAATACTCCTCTTTGTACCCCAAATAATTTCTCCCGTAGCGCAGGATCAACTCCTGGCTGTCCTTATCGTCGATTTTCTTGCGAAACTTGCCCGGAGAGCCCATCCACAACGAATAAGGCTCGACCACGGTGCGTTCGGGAATCAGCGTGCCGGCGGCAATGATAGAGCCTGTACCGATGCGCGCACCGTTCAGGATGATGCAGCCCATGCCGATCAGGCAGCGGTCCTCGATGGCGCAGCCATGCAGCGTCACCGAATGTCCCACCGTGACCCAGTCGCCCAGGATCACCGGGTATTGCCCTAGCATGCCGTGCAGCACGCTGCAGTCCTGGATATTCGAGTTGGCGCCTACACGGATGGTGTGCACGTCGCCGCGCAGCACCGCGTTCATCCACACGCTGGCGTGCTCGCCCAGGACCACGTCGCCGATAAGCTGCGCCGACTCGTCCACAAATGCCGTGGCTGGCACCTGCGGGGTCTTCCCTTTGTAGCAACGGATCATCTTTGAAAAGAAATTGAGCGTAACACGGAGGGCGCGAAAGCTGCCAGCGCTGCGCAAATCAAAAAGTTGCGCTTGTCATGTTGAGCGAGGGCGCACGCCCGAGTCGAGGGACCCCCGCAGCGGCGGATCTTGCGAGCTGCGCAAGGGAATTTCGATGTGGTGCCGTACCCAGAAAAACGTGGCAAAACTCCCTGGGCTGCAGTGGTGCAGCCAGCCAACGCAGGGGTGCTTCGACTGCGCCGGCTGATTCGCAAGCGAAATCAGCCGGCTCCGCTCAGCATGACAGGCATGATGATTTGTTGTTCAGGAACATGCAACCTACTCCGAGGTGAAGTAATCCACCGTCACCGGATTCTCAAACAACGAGTAGTCGCGGGTGACCACAGTGATGCCGCTGTCGGTGACGAAATAACGCTGGCGGTCGGCCTCCGTGTCGTAGCCGATGACCGTGCCTTCGGGGATGTGCACATCGCGGTCAATAATGGCGCGGCGGACGCGGCAGTGCCGGCCCACATTCACGTGCGAAAACAGAATGCTGGAATCCACTTCGGTGTAGGAGTTGATGCGCACGTCGGGAGAGAGCACGCTGTTGCGCACCGCACCGCCGGAAACAATGCAGCCCGCCGAGACGATGGAATCCAGGGCAACGCCCATGCGCCCCGCTTCCGCAAATACAAACTTGGCGGGCGGGTACTGCCGCTGGTGGGTGCGGATGGGCCAGTGCTCGTCGTACAGGTTGAAGACAGGGGACACAGACACAATATCCATGTTGGCTTCGTAATAGGCCTCCAGCGTGCCAACATCGCGCCAGTACAGGGCTTCCTTCTTGTTTTCGTCAATGAAGTTGAAGGAAAAAATTTTGTAGTCCTCCACCATCTTGGGCAGGATGTCGTGCCCGAAATCGTGCGAGGAGTTGGGGTCTTCGGCATCCTTGAGCAGCACCGGAATGAGCACATCGGTGTTGAACAGGTAAATGCCCATCGAGCCGGAGACCATGCGCGGATTGTAGGGCGAGCGGATGTCGGT
>DATJFA010000547.1:0-3420 GCA_035496015.1 Terriglobales bacterium
GAAAAATTTCGTTGTATGGTCCAGACCCGCATCGCCCTGCTGTTGAATCACTTTCGCTCCGTCAGCCACGGCTTCCTGTACGAACTTAACCACGTCGGCCTTGGTCTTGAACTGGTCACGGGAGGGATTGTCGCCCTCGGCGAAGTCGGGCCCGAGGTTTGATCCGGCGATCCTGCGTATCAGGACAAAATCCAAGGCGGCGGCGTGGAGAAGATTCAGGGCAAAGGTACGCTCTTCCTTCTGCACCTTGAAATCGTACTTGTCTTCCGGAAAATCCTGCGCCATGGCGACGAGTTTGTTTCCGATGCCGTTCCACCGGTCTAACATCTCATCGGATCGGGAACGCGCTGGGCCCGGAGCCTGATTCTGTGTTTGGGCCTGACTGGGGAAACTCATTGCCACTGCAGCCAGGAGAGTGACCGCAACTGACGTACGCGCAGACCGCTTCATCGTAAATTGCTCCTTCAGCTTGATCCCCATTCAAATAGTCAAACTAGCCCTTAGACGCTGCTCTGCCTTTAAGGTTTGAACATTTCTTTTCAAAAATTGTAAAAACTGCCGGTAAACGGAGGGTTACTCCAACTCTTAATGCCACGCCGCGGCCGAGCGGCAACTCTACGACACGTTATTTCTGGGCCTGCTGGATTTCGACCGTGGAAACTGAGGGCCTGCTAGGCGCCGCCGCCTAGCACCTCCCCATGCCGAGATTGAAGGCGGCTGACCGGCCAGCTTTTCACAGAAGTAAGGTCAAACTGCCCCCCAGTGACTGCAAAACATTGCATTCCGGGCAACCAGGCGAGCCGCATTTGCCTGGCAACTGCTGTGCCGAGAACCGTTTCAAAGCGCAGGCGCTGGCTCCCTAATTGCAGAATTTACTGGCGCCGCGCGGGCATGCTTAGCCTGGGGCAACAGCAAAGCGGACACGGCAGCGGCGACCAGCGCTGCAAGCTGCGTGCCGCTCGGCAGCTGGCTGGAAGTTTTGCTGGATCGACGGCTACAAAACGCTGCCAGCGATTGCCGCAGCCTAAGGAGAGTTCGAAGCTTTTGGCAAATTCGTTACGTACCATCAGGAGAGTCCAAGTTGTCCTCTGAAATTGCTCCCGCGCTTTCTGTAATCCTGGTGACGCCGGGGCGCTATCAACGCATCCGCAAAACCATGCACCACCTTCATTCGCAAACCCTGCGGGCACGCTTGGAAGTGGTGATCGTTTGTCCTTCGCTGGCAGAGCTGGAGGCCAGCCAGGATGGATGGGAGGACTTCTATTCCGTCCGCTGTATCGAAGTGGGCGTTATTCGCAGCACTGGAGAAGCGCGGGCTGCAGGCGTGGCGCAGGCCCAGGCGGAGGTCGTGGCATTTGCCGAGGACCACAGTTTTCCCGGACCGGATTGGGCTGAGGCACTGGTGGAAGCCCACGGCGCCAGCTGGGCTGGCGTCGGCGTAACCATGACCAATGCCAACCCGGGTTCGCTGCTGAGTTGGGCCGACTTCTTCTTGAACTTTGGTCCCTGCGTAATGCTACGGTCAGGCGGAGTCTCGCACTACATCCCCTGGCACAACTCTTCGTACACGAAGCTGGCCCTCAATGACTACGGCGAGGAACTGGGCCGCATGCTCGAGGTCGAGGGAGTACTGCACATGGATCAGGAGCGGCGCGGCCGCGGACTGTTCCTGTGTGCGGCCGCCACCACCGACCACATCAACATTTCCCGATTCGATTCGTTTATGAGCGGGCAGTTCTGGGGTAGCCGCATGTTTTGGGCCGCTTTCCTGCGAAAGGAGCGATCGGGATTATGGAAGAGGCTGGCCGTGGCCGTTGCGTCACCCGCGCTTGCCCTGGTTCGGCTGGGCCGCGCCTGGCGCGAGATGGAACGGGCAGGAAAGCTAAAAAGCCTGGTTCCCGCTGTCCTGCCGGCGCTCTGTGTCGGGGCGCTTGCGATAACCGCGGGCGCGGCAGCAGGGGCACTACTCGGAGCCGGAGACGCTTTGTCGCACCGAATCAGCGTCGAGTTCTACCGGGACCGCCACCTGCGGGAAGCTGACCGAAACCTACTGAATGCCTGAGTCGAAACTGAATACTAACCCTGACCCTGGGGTGGACTCGCTAGCTGCTCCTTCCGCGCCCGGAGGGACTCGAACGTGAGGTGTTCACGCGGCGTCAGAGCCGCGTGCCGAAATCCTGAGCGCAGCGAAGGACCTCGCTGCCAGAAGAGCTCCCGCGAAACTGGCGCGCCCGGAGGGACTCGAACCCCCAACCTACAGCTCCGGAGGCTGGCGCTCTATCCAATTGAGCTACGGGCGCGCGCCGGTGCTTACAGTTTACCAAGGCACAGGCACGCTGTCGCGTGCCGGACAAGGCTTCCGTCCGGCGCCTGTCCCCAGAAGGTCGTGGTCTACTTGGTGACTACCTGGAAGCTGCCCGCCGCGCCCTCGGCGGCGGCATTGGGCACCACCCAGACGTCATAGGTTCCAGCGGGGACCACAGGTCTCATGCTCGCGTCATGCGTCGCGAGCACCTGGGCGCTCTGACCGAAATCGAATCCTACCGTCTCGCTCTGTCCTGGCCGCAAAGTCACGCGCACAAAACCCTTGAGCTCGCGCACGCGGGGCGAGGTGGGTCCCACACGCCGATGGACATAGAGCTGTACGACATCCGTAGCAGTGCGCTGTCCGGTGTTCTGCACAGTGGCGCGCACGCGCAGTGGTTCGTCGGGCCTCACCTGTGGCGCCACGCTTAAATTGCTGTAGCTGAATGAGGTGTAGCTGAGTCCGTACCCGAAGGGGAACAGCGGCTCCATGCTCTCGTCCAGGTAGCCGGTGTGCCAGCGGTCGGGCGCAGTTGGCCGGCCCGTGCTCTTATGGTTGTAATAAACCGGAATCTGTCCCACGCTCCGCGGCCAGCTTACCGGCAGGCGTCCGCTGGGCACGGCATCGCCGAACAGCAGGTCCGCTATGGCATTGCCCGCTTCTATCCCCGGATACCACGCCTGAATAATCGCCGGCACGTGCTCGGCAGCCCAGCGAATATCAAGCGGACGCCCGCTTTCCAGCACCAGCACCACGGGCTTGCCGGTGGCCACCACTTCCTGCAGCAGTTGCTCCTGCTTGCCGGGCAGATCGAGGAAGGCGCGCGAGCTGGCCTCGCCGCTCATGCCCGCGGGCTCGCCTAGCACCATGACCACTACATCCGCCTGTTGCGCAACCTGAACCGCATTCTCGATGGTCGCCGGTCCGGTTTCGGTCCCGGCAGCGGCAGCACCGGTTGCGCCGGTAGGAGCGGGCGCCGCTCCTGTTGCTCCTGAAACCTCCTGCGCCCGCACCAGCGAAAGCATGTCAATCCCGCGGGCGTGCAGCACCGGCTGCTGCCCCAGTTTGGCCGTGATCCCCTGCAGTGGCGTTACCGCATCCTCAGCCCGGCCGCG
>DATJFA010000548.1:0-32522 GCA_035496015.1 Terriglobales bacterium
CGTAATCGAAGTCGTGAATCAGGCCGACCACGCCCCACTTCTCTTCGTCTTCTCCTTCCTGCCGGGCATAGGCACGCATGCAGGCTTCCACTGCCAGGGCATGCTTGCGCAAACTTTCTGACTGAGTGAACTCAGTTAGTAACCCCCAGGCGGCTTGCCGGTCGGTTGCGATTCTTGGCTGATTTTGTCCTGTTTCCATGAGCCTCTTTTCGGGAATCTGAGATGCGGTCCGGTTTTTCACAGCAAATTGTTGTTGACACTGCACCATCAATGCAGCACATTACGCGGAGAATCAAGTTGGTTAGGATGTGTCCGCTCTGGCACTCCCACCAATCCATGGCCACAACCCTGGCGCCTGTCGACTCACGGGAAGTCGTGAGATGCGACCATTGCAAGCTAGTCCAGTTTCGCACCTCGAATAATCTCTGCCGCCGCTGCCATGTATGCCTGGACGAAGAAGAGCCGGAAATCACGGCTACGCCGCAGGCGGCCATCGCGCCTCCGGTCCACAGCCATTTGCCCGGCCACCTGCAGCTGGCCTCTTCCATTCGCTCCTTGCGCCAGCGCAGCGGGCTGAGCCAGCGGCAACTGGCCATGCGCATGAGCGTGCCGCGCACCTACGTCTCCAAGATCGAGAACGAGAAAGCCACCCCCACGCTGTCCTCGCTGGAACGGCTGGCACGCGCCCTGGAGGTCACCGTCCCCGAGCTGCTTAATGGAGGCGAGCGCACCCGCCAGGAAGAGTTGCGCGAACTGCTAAGCGACAATTTTATCGCGGAGATCATGCCCTTTGTCTCCCAGCTTAGCGCCATGCAACTGAACAGCGTGCTGGCGCAGGTGCGCGACCTGACTTTGCGGCCGCGCCGCAGCGCGTAGAGATCCTTCGCTTCGCTCAGGATTTCGGCTGCGGGCTCCCGCTTCGCTCACGCCCGCAAAACGCCTCAAGTTCCGGGCCACAATGCCAACCACTACGCCGGGGCCAACCAGCCCCGGTTTTTTTCTTCAGGAGTCAGTTATCAGGGGTCGGAAGTCAGCGAGTGTAATCGGTAGTTAGTGGCTGGTAGCTGGCAACTCGCAACTAGCCTTCGGCTGTTGCGCCTGTTTTGTTTCGGAATTGCTTCCTTAAGACCTTTCGGAAGGACACAGCTTTAGCTGTGCCGCTAGCCTGCTTTTACCCCTGTCATCCCGAGCGAGCGCCACCCGAGCTTGCGAGGGGAGCGCGAGTCGAGCCTTGCGGTTCTTGCTGCACCTTTCCCTTCCCTGAATCCGCAAAAGCTCTTACGGCATCTCTACGGCATGAACTTGGAATTCCTTGAGAACGCTGCATCTACTCACAGCGGAGATCGTGGCTCCGTCAGTGCCGTCGGCTTGCCCTCCGACAATCCCGGGGCGCTGCTCGATGCCTACTCGCGCGCGGTGGTAGGCGCGGCCGAGCGCGTCAGCCCGGCCGTGGTCAATGTCGAGGTCACCCAGCGTGTTCGACGTCGCGGCGGGGAGGGCGAGGCGCATGGCGGCGGTTCGGGGTTCATCTTCACTCCCGATGGCCTGATCCTGACCAACAGCCACGTGGTCCATGGCGCCCACCGGATTGAGGTTTCCCTGAGTGACGGGCAGCGCTTCCCGGCCGCCCTGATTGGCGATGATCCCGCCAGCGACTTAGCCGTTATCCGCGTCGACGCGCCCCTGCTTAAGCCGGCCGAGTTGGGAGACTCGCAGCAACTTCGGGTAGGCCAGTTGGTGATTGCCATAGGCAATCCTTTCGGCTTCCAGTATTCGGTGACCGCCGGCGTGGTCAGCGCCCTAGGCCGCTCGCTACGGTCGCGGACGGGGCGCCTGATTGATGATGTGATCCAGACCGACGCGGCCCTCAACCCCGGCAACTCCGGCGGGCCGCTGGTCACATCAGATGGGCGAGTAGTGGGTGTCAACACCGCCACCATCCTGCCGGCACAGGGAATCTGCTTTGCCATCGGCATCAACACGGCCAAGTTCGTGGCCAGTCGCCTGCTGCGCGATGGCCGTATCCGGCGCAGCTACATCGGCGTGGTCGCCCAAACCGTGCCCCTCCCCCGGCGCCTGGTGCGTTTCCATGACTTGCACTTGGAGTCGGCGATTGCCGTGGTTTCGGTGGAGAGCGGCAGCCCGGCGGAAAGAGCCGGCTTGCGCCAGTCGGACCTGGTTGTTGCTTTGGACGGCAAGCAGATCGCCGGCGTAGATGACCTCCACCGCCTGTTGACAGAAGCCCAGGTCGGCGTGCCGTCGCACCTGACGGTGGTTCGCGGCCCGCAAAAGCTGGACCTGACAATTGTGCCGGAAGAAGCGGCGGTGCAGTAGCTGGCAATCGGTAGTTGGTGGCTGATAGCAGATTTCTTTACGTCAGATTGGTTTCCCGGCGTATTCCGTAACGTAACTTTCGTCATTGGCGCTTTGCATCAAGGGCCGTTGACAAGATTTGTCAACCTGACGCTCCTCCTCACCCAGGCAGCTTCTGTTAGTTGTTGAATTTTCAGGACTTTCGGCCTCCTCGAAAAGTGGCTGCCCAACTGCAACCCAACTGCCGTGGGGGTCGAACCCCAACGAGGGAGGAAAAGGATTTGAAGAAGCAAAAGGGGTTTTCGCTAATTGAGCTTTTGATCGTGGTGGCGATTATTCTGATCATCGCTGCCATCGCCATTCCTAACCTGTTGCGCGCCCGCATTGCCGCTAACGAGTCTTCCGCGGTCAGCTCGCTGCGCACCATCAACACCGCTGAGGTTTCCTACGCCACGGCGTATCCCAACGTGGGCTATTCCGCAACGCTGGCTGCTTTAGGTCCGGGCGGCGCCACCTGCCCGGCAGGTGGACCGACTAACGCGGCTGCCTGCTTGATTGACAACGTCCTGGCCAGCGCGACCGCCAACGGCAAGAGCGGCTACGTCATTGCCGAAACCGGCGGAGCCGCCAACGCTCAGGGTATTGTCGTGACCTACGAAACAGAAGCTACTCCGCAAGCGTTCAACCAGAGCGGCGTGCGTGGTTTCTGCAGCATCGAGGATGCCGTCATCCGCTGGGAAGCGAACGGCACGAACGCGATGGGCGCTGCTGGTTGCCCTGCGCTGCTCGCGCTGCAGTAAGTGAGGTTTAGCAGTACTCGTTTGGCGAGACAATCAAAGGGGCAGGATGCGAGTCCTGCTCCTTTTTTCTTTGACGGCGGCAGGCGCCGTCACGCAGTGTCGGATCACTCCTCGCGCAGCGTCTTGACCGGTGGCACTCGCGCTGCGCGAGCGGCGGGAATGATGCTGGCTGCCAGGGCCACGGCAGCGAGCAGCGCTGAAACCGCGGCGAAGGTAGCCGGATCGGCCGGGCTCACGCCATAGAGGAGCTTGGACAGCACACGCCCTAAGGCCAGGGCCCCCGCCAGGCCGATGGCCAGGCCGAGCAGCGTGGGCTTCATCCCTTCCACCACAACCATGCGCAGCACATCGCTGATCTGCGCGCCCAGGGCCATGCGGATTCCGATCTCGCGCACCCGCCGCCGCACGCTGTAGGAAAGTACGCTGTAGATGCCGGCTGCGGCCAGCAGCAGAGCCAGCCCGGCGAAGGCGGCGAGCAGCAGCATGGTGAAGCGCTGCTGGGAGATGGAGTCGGCCACCATTTCCTCCATGGTTTCCACCTGCATAACTGGCTGCGCCGCATCCATCCCGTGAATCGCAGCCGTAATGGCGGCGGCCGCGCTGCTGGGCGCATTGGCTGTGCGCACCACCAGCGACATGGCAAATCCGTGCCAGACTTCGCTGGGCGGAAGCGTCGTCTGCGCCAGCGGAACATAGACCATGGATTGCATTGAGGCCGCATCCAGCGCGTCCATCTTCACGTCCCTCACCACTCCTACGACTTCGCGCGCAATGCCGGGAAAGAAGGTGAGCGTCAGATGCTTGCCGATAGGATCTTCGTGCGGCCAGAACTGCTTGGCCATGGCGGCGCTGATGACGGTCACGGGCGACCGGCCGGCGACATCGCCATCGTTGAGCAAGCGCCCGCGCACCAGAGGCACGCGCATGGCTTCCAGGTAACCAGGAGTGGATATGCGCACGCCCACTTCCGGCTGCTCTGCCATGGGCAGGACGGGGCGGCCCTCCACGCTAACAGGCTGGGTGGAGCCGTCGCCGGAAAGAGGCAGCGCATCGATGGCTCCGGCATAAACCACCCCCGGAAGGGCCCTCACCTGCGGCAGTACCCGGCCCCAGAAAGCAATGTTCTGTTCCAGCGTGGGATACCGTGTGGCCGAAGTGGGCAGCACCATGGTGAGCACGTTGCGCGCGTCGAACCCGGGATCAGAGCTGCGCAGTGCCCCCAAAGTGCGAATCATCAGCCCGGCGCCGACCAGCAAAAGCAGCGACAACGCCACCTCGCAAACCACCAGAGCAGCGCGGGTATTTTTTCCTCCCGATTCGGTTTCGGTCCTGCCCGCCGCCTGCTTCAGAGCCTCGTGCACGTCAAAATCATTGCGGGTATAACGCCAGGCCGGCGCCAGGCCGGCGATAATGCCGGTCAAGACCGACACGCCCAGGGTGAAGGCCAGCACCCAGCCATCCAGGCTTATTTCGCCGGCGCGGGGCGCGTGCGTGGCTACCAGGAAGTCCACCATCAGTTCCATGCCAAAGTGCGCCACCAGCAGGCCAAGGGCGCCGCCGGCCACCGCCAGCAGAAGGGTTTCCGCTAGAACGCCGCGCAGGATGCGGGCGCGGCTGGCTCCCAGGGCGGCGCGGATAGCCAGTTCTTTGCGCCGGCTTACGGTTTTAGCCAGCACCAGGTTGGCCACGTTGGCGCAGGCAATGAGCAGCACGAAAGCCACCGCGCCCAGCAGCACCAGCAGCGCCGGGCGCATGTCGCCCACCAGTTGCTCGCGCAATGGCACGATAACGGCGCCCCAGCCGGCATCATCTACGGGATACTGCTGTTGCAGGCGCGCCGAGATGGTGTTCATCTCCGCTTGGGCCTGCTGCATGGTTGTGTCAGACTTCAGGCGCCCGACGACCATGTAATTGTGATTGCCGCGAACGGCGCGCTCCTGGTCGGTCCAGCCCAGCGGCGCCCATAGCTGCGCAAAGTCAGGAAACTTGAACTTTGCCGGCATCACGCCCACCACGGTGTAAGGCTGGTCATCCAGGCTGATGGTGCTGCCCACAATCCTGGAATTACCGCCGAAGGCGGATTTCCATAAGGCGTAGCCAAGGATCACAACGTGGTTATGCCCGGGCTGCTCTTCCTCCGCGGTGAAGGTGCGCCCCAGCAGGGGCTGCACGCCCAGGGTGCGGTAGAACTCCTGCGAGACCACCGAAGCCTGTAAAGCCTGGGGCTGGTCCGTGCCCGTGATGTTAAAGGCCCGGAAGCCGTAAAGTGCCATGCTCTCGAAGACGTGGTTCTGGCCCTCCCAATCCAGGTAGTTGGCGGGCGAGACCGAAAATGTGGTCATGCCGGGAAATTGGTTTGCAGGGGGCACGTGCCATACCTGCATGAGGCGGCTGGGGTCGCGGTAGGGCAAGGGCCTCAGCAGCACCGCATTCACCACGCTGAAGATGGCGGTATTGGCGCCAATACCCAAGGCAAGCACAGCGATAGCCACCGCGACAAAGCCCGGGCTCTTGCGCAAAACGCGCAAGCTGTATCTGAGATCCTGCATGAGATTTCCCATCGGTTCCCCCTGCTCAAAGTACGAAAGGCGCAAATGGCCAGTTCCCTCGCCCGCTTGGCGAAGGTGGATTGAGAGCACCTGCGGCGCCAGGGAGGCTTGAGCTATATGTCACTGAAAAGACGGGCGTGGCGGCGTTTCGTTATCCAAGAGCCATACCGAGATGGCCAGTTCTGAGGCCGGCTGTCCGATTTCAAGCAGTCGGGCGAGTGCCTGCTTGCCTTTAAGGGGAAAGAAAAATGGGTTAGAACGCCGGCAGGTGCGCTCTCAGTCAGCTTTTGCGGTTGCAAAGACGAGCGTTTCCGTGGTGTGCACCTTAGGGCCCGGTAAGTAGAAGTCCAGAACCAACTCCTTCGGCGCATCGGCTTCAACTTCGGCATCGTAGGTTTCGCCTACCGTGATGGGCGTTTCGGCCGGTGTGGGCTTGACAGCCCCGGGGGCTAGGTCCGCCCCGTCCTTGGCAACAATTTGCCATTGCACGGGGCCATGGTCGTCATGCAGAGAAACCTGCAACGCCACATTATCCGGCGCAATATTGATCAGCCGCAGCCGGTATCGCTTGCCAGTCTGCAGCCGCAGCGCTGGCGGTTGGGGACGACCGTTCAGCAGGAACATCGGCCCCCACGTATTGAACTCGCCCTCGCTGAAGACGAAGATCAGGTTCGATGCAGGATCGAATTTCTTTCCCGGAGGGAGGACAATCAGCGGACCGTATAATCCATGAGTAAGCTGAGAGGTGTCGTGCCAGTGGGTGTGGTAGATGAAGGTGCCTGCGCGCGGGGGCGCTATGCGCGCGATGAAAGAACTGCCGGGAGCAATGGCGGGAGTGATCTCGGTCGCCGCTCCTGACCACCCGGGCACGCCGTCGTAGTAGCTTTCCAGCTCAATACCATGCCAGTGAATGGCAGTCGGCTGCCGCAGGTGATTGACTACTTCAATGTCCACCGGCTCGCCGCGTGTGAGCACGATAGGCGGGCCAATCATCCCAGGCGTCGCGGGGTCGTGTCCGGACTCGCTTAATTGCAGGGCGTAAGGAGACCCGCCACTCCCTCGTTCGCCGATCATCAGCCGCAAATGACGGCCGGCATGCCACGGCGGAGGAGCGGGATTTCCCGGCCGCGCCGGCACGATTACACCCAGGACCAGCTGCCCCATGCCGAAAGCATCATGCCCGGCGTGGTCCTCTGAATGCGCAGCTGCGGGCTTAAGCAGCGCATCGGGAGGAAACGTGGGCGGGACCATGTGGGCCACCATGTGACAATGAAAGAGCCAGCGCCCGGCCCGCTCCGGCGACCAGCTCATGTCGAACGTTTCACCCGGCCCGATCCGCTGCGTGACCACGCGCGGCCGCAAATCGCCGCCGTAGGTCTCGACTCGGCCGCCGCGATTGAACGCCTCTACGCGGTAGTAGAAACCGTGGAGATGCATAGCGTGGACCTGATCGCTGGCATCAATCCAGCGCCAGCGCACCGGCTCGCCAACCGTGTATTGGAAGCGCTTGGTATACGGCCAGGATTTGCCGTTGATCGTTGCCACGATTTCGCTAGCCAATACGCTCGGACCGTTGGCCCAGATGCTGATGACGAAGATTTCATCCTTGGGACTACCGCCGGGAGGATCCACAACCAAGGCACCATTCAACTGCGAATCAATACCGTGGCGCGCTCTCAAGTCGGTCGCCGTCGTCGCGCCCCAGTAGAAGTACACTCCCGGTGTTTCCGCCTTGAAGGTGGCATATTCGGTTGTGCCCGGCGCCAGACGAAGGGCCTGCTGGTATCCGGCGCCTGGTTCTGCAAGCCCATACACGCTGACTGGCACGGGGAGGGTATTGTGCACGGAGACATGAATCTCAGTGCCCTGGGGAATACGCATCAGCGGTCCCGGATTTTGCAATTGGCGGCCAGCCTCGCCAAACGCGTACACTGCCATGCCAGCGCCATCTTCGCTTTCCGGATGCCAAATACCTTTGCCGATTTCGAGGCGGAGGGTGAATACTGCGTTCCGGAGTTCACCGGCAGGATGGTGATTCTGATTGGACACAATCGGGGGTAAGGACTCAGCGGCCGCTATCACGGCGCTGACGAACCAGAAAAGAATGCCTGCTGAACGAAACCACCTCACGGTTGGTGCGAATTATAGGCTCACGTTTAATGTTCAAGAAACCCTATACTGCGGGCAAAGATGCCTCCGGAGGTCCGGGCCCGAGAGCACAAGTCAGTACTCAGGAGTCAGGAGTCAACATTCAGGCCGTTACCGGCTAAGTGCTAATTGCTAAGTGGACCTGAGTGCTGATAGTGAGCGCTTCCTGGCCTGCTACATTTCTGTAGACGAGGAGCAACGCATGCGCATTGATACCTTCCGCATGGAGCGAATGCAGTGCACCTATGAGAACGAGGTGGACTACAACCTCTCCGAAAGCGGCGTGCTGCCGCTGAAAATCGAGGAACTGCTCAGCCCAGAGCAGATGAAGGAACTCGCTTCCTGGAGCCTGAAATATGCGGCGTCCAACGGCTCACCCGAGTTGCGGGAGAATATCGCCCAATGGTATCCGGGGGCGACGGCGGACCACGTCACCGTGGTGAATGGCGGCGCCGAGGCCAACTACATGGTGCTGTGGTCCATGCTGGAGAAGACGGACCAGGCCGCGGTCATGCTGCCTAACTACCTGCAGACCTGGGGACTGGCCCGCGCCTATGCCGGGCGCGCGGAAGCCATCTGGTTGAAGGAGCGGCGCGAGAACGGGAAACTGCGCTGGGCGCTGGACCTGGAGAGCCTGGAGCGCGCGGTCAGCAAAAAGACGCGGCTCATCGTCATCACCAATCCCAATAACCCCACGGGCGGCGCGCTCACCGAAGCAGAGATGGATGCCATGGTGCGCGTCGCGCGCCGCGCCAATGCCTGGCTCCTGGCCGACGAAATCTATCGCGGGGCCGAGTTGCAGGGCGAACTTACTCCTTCATTCTGGGGACGTTATGACAAGTTGCTCATTACCTCTGGCCTGTCGAAAGCTTTCGGCTTGCCGGGGCTGCGCATTGGCTGGATTGTGGGCCCGCCGAAGATGATTGCGAGGCTCTGCTCTTACCACGATTACCTCACTCTGACGCCAACTTACATCTCTGAGCGCCTGGCGCGCATTACCCTGGAACCAGCACGCCGCGATCAGTTGATCGAGCGCACACGCACCATCTTGCGGCGCCAACTACCGCGCCTGGAAGCCTGGATCCACAAACATGACGACATCTTCACTTACATCCCGCCCGTCGCCGGCGCTATTGCCTACGTGCGTTACAAGCTTCCGCTTTCTTCTTCAGCGCTCATGAACCGGGTTATGAAGGAGCAATCGGTGCTCATCATGCCCGGCGATTTCTTCGGCATGGGCAAGTATCTGCGCCTGGGCTATGGCTACGACCTGGACTACACGCTGCGGGGGCTGGCGCGCGTGGATGAAGTGCTGAACGCGCTGAGGTCTAAGACTCGCCCGCAAGTGCAAGCCGTTCAGAGCGGTGCCGCGTAAAGTTCGTGTGGAGGCGGGGCACAGCCCCGTCCCCACCCATTCTTTTATAAGGCCAGTTTCTCGCCTGCCCCGGCGGCGAGCGCCCGCTCCATCACCAGGCTAGCGGCGGCCACGTCCTGCACGCCAACGCCGGTCAGGTCGCACACAATCAATTCCTCTTCGCTCGTTCGGCCGGGTTTGAGCCCGGCAGCGATTTCGCCCAATTCAGCGCTGACCCTCTCTTTGGTGATTGCGCCCTGCTCCACGGCATGATGAATTTCTCCCAGGCGGAGGCACTGCGGCAGGCTGTCCGCGACAATGCGGTCGGCACGCGCCAGCACTCCCACATCGAGTTCCTGCTTCTCGGGCCCATCTGAACCGACGGCTATCACGGTGGCGCCCAGAGCCAGCCACTCCGCCCGCATCAGGGGTTGGTGGCTGGCGGTCACAGTGATTACCAGGTCGGCTTTGCGCACGGCATCTTCCACGGACTTCTCCACGGCAAACTTTGGCTGGCCGGAAATGCCGGCCTGGCACAGATCTTCAACGCACGCCTCCGCTTTGTCGCGGCTTCGGCCCCATATGCGAACTTCGCGAAAGCTACGAACCAGGGGCAGTAGTTTTATCTGGTAGCGCGCCTGCGCTCCCGCTCCGATCACGGCCAAGGTGCTTACCTGTTTGCGCGCCAAGTATTTCGCCGCCAAGGCGCCGGCTGCGGCCGTACGCAGGTCGGTGATAAACCCGTTGTCCAGAAGAAAGGCTGCGGGCGCTCCGGTGCGCGCGTCAAAAACCAGCACCATGCCGCTGCTGCTGGGCAGGCCAAGCGCGGCGTTGTTGTAGAAGCCCGACGCAATCTTTACCGCGTAGTACGGCCCGCCGCTCAGATGACCGGTTTTAATGTGTACCTCGCCGCGGTGCTCCGGCACTTCCAGATTGATGACCGGAGGCAACTGCGCTTGGCCGGTGGCGTAGGCGGCAAACGCCTGCTCCATCGCCTGAATGCAGGCGGCGGGATCGAGCAGCGCGCGAATTTCCTCTTCGCGCAAAACCAGTACTTCGCGTTTCATTCAGACTGGAATTGTAGCTGGCCGGGCGGCGCGCTACTGCGGCTTCTTTTTCTTGCCCAGAATGTTGCCCAGCATCTGTTGCACACCCTGGGCCGGGTTCTGCTGTTGGCCACCGGCAGCGGCGCCGATTTTGCCAGCCAGCAGGCCTTTCACATCGGGCACGATGATGGGGCGGGAGGTCGTCCCCTGGATCATGAAGGGAATGCCGCGGGCGGCGGCGCTCTTGCCCACCCCGACGCGCGAAAGGACGTTGCCCACACCACTTCCCGCGCCGCCCTGCAGCAGCATTCTGAAATTCAGCGCGCTGTTGGAGGCAATGGTGCCGGATCCGGTCAGCGTGCCAATTCCCGCCACAATCAGTTTCAGATTGTCCGCCGTAATGCCGGCGGGCGCGACGCGCACCCCGGAGCTGAGGGTCTGTATGACTGTGTCGGATGCTGCCTTGTTGATACCGGAAAGAGCGGACAGTGCCGCCATTTTCGAACCCAGGCTGAAGCCCGCCAGCCGCGCGTTGTTGAGCGCTACGTTCCCGGTGGTGATCAGGTTACTCACCGGCCCATCCGCTGACAATTGCGCATCCCCGTTGCCGCTTTGGAAGGAGGCACCCTCAGGCAGAATCACGCCCATGGCCGGCAGCAAAGCCTGTACGTCCTGCACGGGAATGGTGGGCGCATTCACTTTCATGTGCAGCACCGGCGAGGAGCCATGCAGGTCATAGGTGCCTCCCAGGTTGACCGCACTCTTGCCAGTCACTATGCGGGTGTTATTCACAGTGCCGGTTTGCCGCGCCAGGTCATAGTCGGACGCGTAATCCACCGTGATGGGCTGATTGGCAGGGTGGCAGCCTTTCACCAGGCACAGCCTGGAAGCTGTAACGGCGCCTTTGGCTTGGGCGTGGTTGCCGTCGGATTGCACGGTCCCCTTGAAGTCCGCCACGCCGGCAATCCCCGCACCCGGATCCACCAAGCCGCTCGCGGCCAAGTCCAGGCGCGTAATGTTGGCCTGAGCGCTGAAGGGAGTGCGGGAGGCATCATTGCGGTCCACCGGCCCGGCCTGGCCTTTCACGTCCATCTTGCCGCCGCCCGGCATGTTGGCCGAAAGCGAGAAGGGAAATCGGGAATCGTACGAGACATTGCTCGCACTCAGGTTGACGGCATCGTAGGTATTCGGGCGGTGGCCGGTCGAGCCCAGCAGAATGCGGCCGTTGGCGATCTCCAGCTTCTGGATCTGGATCTGCGGCATGCCGCCGCTGGTGCCGGCGCCGCTGGTGCCGCTTGCGTTGCCCTCCGGCTTCTTCGCTGGAGGCTGCTTCGCTGCTGGCTGCGTCTCCGTGCTCTTCGGTGACGTCTGATTCTGCTTGTTCTGTCCGATGGTGGAGAAATTCCATGTGCCATTGGCGGAGCGAATCAGCGCCACCTGTGGCTGCTCCAGGGTCAGCGACTGCACGTGAACGTCGCGATGGAAGATCAGCGGCATGATTTCCACGCTGATGTCCAGGGCCTTAGCCTGCACAAAGGGATTGTGGCTGAATGCCGGGTCGTCGGCGATGGAGATGTTGTCGGCCCCCAACTGCCCGCGCCAAAGCTTAAGGCTTAAATTGCCGATCTTAACCTGCCGGCCGAGCGCATCTGTCAATTGTGTTTCAATCCTGGGACGGAACTGGTTGGCATCAATAAAGAAGGGTACGGCAACAACGATCACGATGAGAACTACGATGATTGCACCAATGACGACCAGAACTTTTTTCATAACGCCGCCTCCCATGCGAGCGTTCCGGTTGGGAGTATTGCCAGGCAAGGAATAACCGGGCTGCCCGCGCCCATCGAAAACTCTAGTCCTTTGCTTTGGCAGGCCGCAACTATTTGATTGTAAAGCGCAAACTGGTGTTGCCGATGTGAGGTGCAGTTTTTTGAGCCGATTCGCGCATCACTTCCAGCACTCCCGACGGCGAGTGGAACCCAGATTTTCCCTTCGGGACCGGAGTCGCTCATCGAGGCCGGTTCCTGGGTACTAGGTACTGGGTACTAGCTACTGGGTACCGACAACTGAGCACCGAAAGCCGAGAACTGCTCTTACGCCAGCGCCGCCTTGGACTCACGGCCCAGAATACCGGCGGCGAATTCGGCCAGGCTGCTGATGGCCTCCACATCAGTCTGGTCGAAGTTGTGGTGCTCCTCGTGAGAAACCACCCACAAGGCGCCCCAAGGCGTGCCGTGCACGAATATGGGCACCACCAGACTTTCGACAATGGCAGGCTTCAGGTCACCCAGATAGTGAAAACAGCGGGCGGGGTAAAGGAACAGCTGCGGCGACTTGCGGTCCAGGGTGGCGCCCGAAGGGCTCCAGTTCCGCGGGCTGGTGGCGCCTACATGTTGTGCCAGTTCGCCGGCAACGCTCTCCCAGCGAATCAGCAAAGCACCATGCTCAGACTGGAGCACCCGGCTGACTCCCGCGGCTCCGCCATTGCATACCTCGCGCGCGGCACGTGCCAGCGCTTCAAGAAACTCATGGCTGGAAGCGTTCTTGCCCGCTAATTCTTTCAAATGGCGGCTCGTGGCCCGCGCTTTGGCCACAGAGGAGCTGCTTTTGGGAACTCGATAGCGCAGTTCCCCGGTGATCAGGACATCTTCAACCCGCGCACGCCACGGCGAAACCGCAGTATCGTGCAGAGCCATAAGTCCGGTCTCCTCGGCCACCTGTAAGGTGCCGCTTTCCTGGATGAAGTAGGCAGGTGGTGCGTTGTACTGTGGTCCGCTGGTGTGGGCCGCAAAACCTGCGCAGGATGTGGGCTGGAATCACATTTCATTTTACCGCAAAAGGGGCTGGGGCGAGGCAGCCTTTAGCCGCTTGCGACCCGCGGGCGCTTGACCGTCGTATTCCTACATACCTAGACTTCTGCACATGGCTCTTCGCATGCGACGCTCGCCCCAGACTCTGGCGGTGCTATCTGTGCTCCTGCGGCGGGGGCCAGCCTGGCATCATGGTTACGACATATTGAAGCAGACCGGGCTCAAGTCGGGCACGCTCTACCCCATTCTGGCGCGCTTGCAGCACGGCGGTTGGCTGGAACAGCGCTGGGAGAAATCGCCAGGCGCCGGCCGTCCACCCCGCCATCTCTATCGCCTGAGCCGGATTGGAAGAGTTGCGGTAAGAAACCTCGGACAGCTAGACAACTAAGTAATTCGGCGTCATGCAGAGGCCCTTCAGGGCCGAAGCATCTTGCGTGCACCGTCACCAGCATTACTTCGCGAATGCCCTTTCAGCTCGCCATTACCTTCAATTGTGGGCTGACGATAAGCCTGGCTTCCGTGGCCGCCTGCACATTCTCTGGAGTACATCCGGGCGCCACTTCCTCCAGCACCAGACCAGAAGGAGTTACATTGATGTAGGCCATCTCGGTGACGATGGTATCCACCACCTGCACTCCGGTAAGCGGCAGCGTGCACTTCCTCAGGATTTTCGGCTGGCCTTCGCGAGTGGTGTGCTCCATGGCAACGATTACGCGGCGAGCGCCCGCGACCAGGTCCATGGCTCCGCCCATGCCCTTCACCATTTTGCCGGGGATCATCCAGTTGGCCAGGTTGCCTGCTTCGTCAACTTCCATCGCGCCCAGCACGCTCAGGTCAATGTGGCCACCGCGAATCATGGCGAAAGAATCGGCACTGGAAAAATAGGAAGTGCCTGGAATTTCGGTGACGGTCTCCTTGCCGGCATTGATCAGATCCGGATCTTCGTGGCCCTCCAGAGGAAAGGGGCCAATACCCAGCATCCCGTTCTCGCTTTGCAACACGACATCCATGCCCTTGGGGACGCAGTTGGCCACCAGCGTAGGCATGCCGATACCCAGGTTGACGTAGAAGCCGTCGCGCAGTTCGCGGGCGATGCGGCGCACAATGCGATCGCGTTTTTCCGTGTCTTTGCCGGGCTTAGTTGAGGTAGCCATTATCTGTTTTGAGCTCTGAGTTATCACTCCTGTAGCGCCGTCGTCCCGGCGGCTGTCCTGCGGGCGTCCCGCCTGCAGGGCGTGGGCAAGATGCCCTCGCGACAGCCGGCCAGAGGCCGGCGCTACGTCTTTCCGCGTCCTCTGCGCTGATCTTTACTCCCAGGCCGCTTCGGCGCGGCGAAACTCCGTCAGCACGCGTTCCAGATCTTCGTACGACGTGCGCGCGTCGGCAGTTGATTGAGCGCGATACTTGTACGCCGTTTCCAGCAACTCCCCGAAGTGATCGGCAATCCCGCCCATGGCTTCGTCATATGCCGGCGCCATGATGCTCAGCTCCGCCGCCAGGTCGCCCAGCGTCAGGCTGCCCTGCTCGTACAGGCGCAGGTAGTGCAGCACGCTGGCCCGCACCTCCTGCACCGTATTGTCGGGCGCGGGCATGACTCACGCTTTGCGAACCGTGCGTTTTTCGATCCGCTTTTCGTACAGTTCACCCTGGAAGATGCGCTTCACGTAAACGCTGGGCGTATGAATGGAGTCAGGGTCCAGTTCCCCCACCTCCACCAATTCCTCAACTTCCGCGATGGTAATGCGCGCGGCGGTGGCCATCATGGGATTGAAGTTGCGCGCCGTCTTGCGATAGACCAGGTTGCCCCATTTGTCGCCTTTCCAAGCTTTGATGAGGGCGTAATCGGCTTTCAGCGCCCGTTCCATCACATAGGTGCGGCCGTCGAACTCGCGCGTTTCTTTTTTCTCGCCCACCACGGTGCCCACGCCGGTGGGCGTGAAGAATGCAGGAATGCCGGCGCCGCCGGCGCGCATGCGTTCGGAAAATGTGCCCTGGGGCACGAGTTCCAGCTCAATTTTACCGCTGAGCACCATCTGCTCCAGCAGCTTGTTCTCGCCGACGTAGGTGCCGATGTGGCGGCGGATCTGACCGGCGGCCAGCAGCAGGCCCACGCCAAAACCATCCACCCCGGCGTTGTTGCTCATGGTGGTCAGGTTCTTTACCCCTTTTTTGACCAGAGCACGGATGAGATTCTCCGGGTTGCCGCACAGGCCGAAGCCGCCAATCATGATGCTGGCGCCATCAGGGATGTCGCGCACAGCTTCCTCGGCGCTGGCCACCACTTTGTTCATAAGAGGGGGATTCTACTTTTCCAGCCTACTCAACGCAAACCAGGATTCACCACAGAGGGCACGATGGATTGACGATTGAAGATTTTCGATTGATGATTTAGGGGTTCCACTACTGCTGCTTCCAATCGTCAATCTTCAATCAACAATCGTCAATTCTCCTTCGTGTCCTCTGTGGTTAAGGATTTCCGGAAGCTGTTCGCGAGGTCGAATTCGGCCTCCAGTTCCCGGGTGCTCAGATTCTCCCGCAGGTGGGCCAGGCGCTGCTCCAGGTGCAGCAGCGCTTCCTGCAGATTAGTGCGGTTGGTAAGCGCGATGTCGCGCCACATAGCATAAGGGCTGGCGGCGGTGCGAGTCATCTCGCGCAGCGCCGGCCCTGCCAGTTCCAGCGCCTGCGGGTCGGCGGCGAATTCCTCCTCCAGCCCGGCTGCCAGGGCCGTGGCCACCATCTGCGGCAGGTGGCTCAGCCAGGCGCAGAGCCGATCATGCCGCTCCGGCTCCATGCTGAGCACGCGCGCGCCGGTGGCGGCAACCAGTTCGAGGAATTGCGCGGCTATGGCTGAAGGTTCGCCCAGGGGAGTGGTCACCCAAACCGCGCCTTGAAAAAGTGCCGCATCAGCGCGCTCGATGCCGCCTTGCTCCTTGCCTGCCATAGGATGACCGGGCAGAAAGCGCTGCCCAGCTTGCTGACCGAACACGGCCCGAGCCCGGCTGGCGACTTCTGTCTTGGTACTGCCCACATCTGTGAGCAACGATTCCGGCGGCGCAATCGGCCCAATGCGTTCGATCAGGTCAATGATAGAACCCACCGGGGTCGCCAGCACGATCACCTCGCTGCCGCGAGCGGCTTCGGCAGGATCCGCCACTCCCGCGTCAATGGCACCGCGTTCGCGCGCCTGCGCCAGCACCGGCTCGCGATCGCAGCCGATCACCCGACCCTTAAAACCTGTCTTCCTGATCGCGAGAGCGAAGGAACCCCCGATCAGCCCGGTACCGATGATCGTGATTTGCCGGATGGAATTCACGCGATGGTGCGGCCTACGGCGGGGGCAATGATGCGCAGCTCGTCCATCAGCTTGCGAAACTGTTCGGGATGCAAAGATTGCGCGCCATCCGAGAGGGCGTGATCCGGGTCGTGGTGTACTTCAATCAGCAGCGCATCGCAGCCCGCGGCCACGGCGGCGCGCGCCATGGGCGGCACCTTGTCGCGCCGCCCGGTGCCGTGCGAGGGGTCGGCGGTCATGGGCAGGTGCGACAGCTTGTGGATGATGGGGATAGCGGAAATGTCCATGGTGTTGCGGGTGTAGGTTTCAAAGGTGCGGATGCCGCGCTCGCACAGGATCACATTGTAGTTGCCGCCAGACATGATGTATTCGGCGGAAAGCAGCAGCTCTTCCAGTGTGGCGGCAATGCCGCGTTTGAGCAGCACCGGCTTGCGCACCTTTCCCAGCTCGCGCAGCAGGTCGAAATTCTGCATGTTACGTGCGCCTACCTGGAGAATATCCACGTAGGGCGTCATCACCGCGATCTGCGAAATGGCCATGACTTCGCTGATCACCAGCAGCTTGTATTTCTCGCCCGCCTCGCGCAGCAGCTTGAGTGCCTCCTCGCCCAGTCCCTGAAAGGAATAGGGGGAAGAACGCGGCTTGAAGGCGCCGCCGCGCAACACGCGCGCCCCCGCATTGGCCACCTGCTCAGCCGCGGCGAATAGCTGCTCGCGCGATTCCACCGAACACGGCCCAGCCATGACCACAACCTTGTTGCCGCCAATTTCCACGCCATTGCCCACTTTGACCACGGTGCCTTCCGGGCGGAAGCTGCGCCCGGCCAGCTTGTAGGGCGCGCTTATTCGGTGCACCTGGTCCACGCCGCTCAGCAGTTCCAGTTCGCGGATATCGAAATCCGCGCGTGCGCCCACTGCCCCCAGCACCGTTTGCCGCACGCCGGTGCTGCGGTGCACTTCGAAGCCCATCTTCACCAGGTGCTCAATTACCTGCTGAATCTGTTCTTCGGTTGCCGATTCCTGCATGGCGACGATCATAGATAGGTTCTAGCTTCTAGCTGTTCGCTCTTGGCTCTAGCTAGAAGCTAGCAGCTAGTGGCTAGCAGCTGGTTCTCAGTCATTCACCTCGGATTCCAACTCGGTATCGCCGGGCCTGGCAGTTTCTTTGGGCACAATTTCCTCTTTCTGAATCTTGCGCATCACGTCAATCAGGCGCTCATACACCCGGATCAGGTCCTGGTGCTCCAGTGGGCCGCGATTTAACTGGCGCACATTATCAAAGATGATCTTTTCGCGGTCCGGTTCGTAAATGGGCATATTAGTGTTGCGTTTGAGGCGGCCGATGGCGCGCGCCGCCTCCGCCCGCTGATTAATCAGCTCCACCAGCTTGCGGTCAATCTCGTCAATTTTCCTGCGCCAATCAGCGATGTCCATGGCCTTTGGGGAATCCGGGGAATCCCAAGATAGTAAGCGAATGTCGGTATTTTTGTAATCAGGCGCGGGTGGCCGAAGTGCGCGCCCGCCCAACGCCCCTTTTCACCAAACCGGCCACGAATTCCCGCACCGCCGCCGCCTCCTGGCCGGGGTTGCGCTCGATGGTGTGCACGATGGCGCTGCCCACCACCCCCGCGTCAGCGTATTCGCCCACCGCGGCGAACTGCTGCGGGGTGGAGATGCCAAAGCCCACGGCGACCGGCACTTTGGTGTGCTTGCGTAGTCGCCGCACCAGCTCGCGCGCATCTTGAGGCGGCTGGTCGCGTTCGCCGGTCACTCCGGTGCGCGACACCGCGTATACAAACCCCGTGGAGACCTCGGCAATGCGCTTCAGGCGCCGATCCGTGCTGGTAGGCGCAGCCAGAAAAACCGTGGCCAGCTTATGCGCGCGCATGGTCCGCACGTACTCGCCGGCTTCCTCAACCGGCAGGTCGGTGACCAGGGCGCCATCCAGCCCGGCCTTAACAGCGACATCGCAAAACCGCTCCAGGCCAAACTGCAAAATGGGGTTCAGATAAGAAAAAACAATCATGCCCGCGGGCGTTTGCCGGCGAAGTTCGCCGGCCAGTCGCAGAACGTCAGCCAGGCTGGTTCCGTGCCGCAGCGCGCGCTCGCTGGCTCGCTGGATCACCGGTCCGTCAGCCACCGGATCACTGAACGGCACACCCAATTCCAGCACCTCGGCACCGGCATCCACGGCGGCCAGCGCCACCTCCCGTGTAGTCGCCAGGTCGGGGTCGCCGCAGGTCAAGTAG
Source organism: Terriglobales bacterium (assembly GCA_035496015.1). Lineage (GTDB taxonomy): Bacteria > Acidobacteriota > Terriglobia > Terriglobales > Acidobacteriaceae > JAICWP01. Next base: position 18,561 of record DATJFA010000548.1, read on the forward strand.
GCAACCAGCGCGGGACGGGCTGAAAAAGTGAGAGCCATTGGTGATTAGTCATTCAGTGACTAAATGATTCAATCGTTCAGTGATTTGCGGGCGATTTACAAATTCTTCAGGTGTTCCCGCAGGATGCCCATATCCTTGTCGCCGCGCCCGGAAATGTTGACGATCACGACCTCCGAGCGCTTCATTTTCGGCGCCCGCTTAAGACACTCCGCCACCGCATGCGCCGACTCTAGCGCCGGAATGATTCCCTCGGTGCGCGCCAGCAGCGAGCAGGCTTCCAGCGCTTCACTGTCCGAAGCGGAAACATACTCTGCGCGCCCGCTCTCCTTCAGCCAGGCATGCTCCGGTCCCACCCCCGGATAGTCCAGCCCGGCGGAAACCGAGTGCGTGGTGGCAATCTGCCCGGCCGCATCCTGCAGAACGTAAGAATACGTTCCCTGCAGCACGCCCGGCGCGCCGCCATGAAACCGCACTGCATGCTCTCCTAGTTGCGTGCCTCGGCCACCGGCTTCCACCCCGATCAACCGCACTCCGCGATCAGGAATGAAGGCGCTGAAGATTCCAATCGCATTCGAACCGCCGCCCACGCAGGCAATCACCGCTGCCGGCAACTTACCCGCCAACTTGCGCACCTGGGCGCGCGCCTCCCGGCCCATCACAGAATGAAAATCGCGCACCATCTCCGGGTAGGGATGCGCGCCCAGCACGCTGCCCAGCAGGTAATGCGTGGTGCGCACGTTGGTCACCCAATCGCGCATGGCTTCGTTGATGGCGTCCTTAAGCGTGCGCGAACCGGCGTCCACACCGCGCACCTCGGCGCCCAGCAGGCGCATGCGGAAAACATTCAGTTCCTGCCGCCGCATATCTTCCGTGCCCATGTAGACCACGCACTGCAGGCCAAACAGGGCGCACACTGTGGCGGTGGCGACGCCATGCTGCCCAGCACCCGTTTCCGCAACCACCCGCTGCTTGCCCATCCGGCGGGTGAGCAGCGCCTGCCCCAGGCAGTTGTTGATTTTGTGCGCCCCCGTGTGCAGCAGGTCTTCCCGCTTCAGGTAGATTCTGGCGCCGCCCAGTTTTTCCGTAAGCCGGCGGGCGAAGAACAGGGGCGTGGGACGCCCCGCATAATGCCGCAGCAGATCCTTGAATTCTTCCTGGAATTTCTTGTCGCGCCACGCGGCGCGGTAAACTTGCTCCAATTCCTCCAGCGCCGCCATCAGCGTTTCTGGAACGTAACGGCCGCCAAACGGCCCGAAACGGCCGGCAACCGGCCGCTTCTCCGCTGGGCTTGCGGGCCTCTTGCGCGAAATGGTGGAGGTCGCCATTTTACTCAGACGTAAATTTCATTTCTGGGTTACAGCATTCTCTTTGTTTGGCGCTGCCACGGTTGCTTCGGCCGCGCGCACGGCGGCGATGAACGCCCGCAATTTAGCTGGGTCCTTTTTGCCAGGAGCCCGCTCGACTCCCGAGACCACATCTACTCCCCAGGGCTGAAACATTCGCATCGCCTTGGCCACATTTTCGACGTTGAGCCCGCCTGCGATAATCAGCAGGAACTTCTTTCCCAGCAAACGTGCCATGGGTGCGGCTTCCTGCCAGTCGAACGTAGTGCCGGTGCCGCCGCGTCTTGAGCCGCTTCCCGAGTCCAGCAACAGCGCGCGGAAGGTCTTGGCTGCCTGGTCCTGCATGGCCAGTGCCAGCCCTTTCCCTTTTCCATCTCCCACATCCCGCAGGGAAATGGCCTTCATGATCCACAGCCGCCCGTTCTTCTGCTGCAACTGGCGCGCGTACCGGACATCTTCCTCGCCGTGCAATTGCACGCCCGTAAGCCCGGCCTTTTCCACCGTGTCCAGCACGAGGTCCAACGATTGATTCACGAAGACCCCGATCTTTTGCACCGAAGCCGGCAACGCGCCGGTGATGGCGGCAGCATCGCGCGGGCTGATGCGCCGTGGGCTGGGCGCAAACACAAACCCTAACGCGTTGGCGCCGGCTTCCGCCGCCGCCAGCGCATCCTCCAGGTTCGTGGTGCCGCAAATTTTGATCCAGGCCATGAAAAGCAGTGGTCAGTTCTCAGTTGCCAGTAAGCGCAAAAAGCTTTTCCGCTTGTCATCTCGAGCGAACGCGACTGAGCGGATGCGAAGGAGCGCGAGTCGAGGGACCTTGCGCTTGCGCAAGCAGTTCGCGCAGCGCTTCTCCCGGCCGTGGCGCCCTCATCAGCCATTCGCCCACCAGAAACGCCTGATACCCGGCTGCGCGCAGCTCCCGAACCTCGTCGGCGGAATGAATCCCGCTCTCTGCCACGGCGAGCACTTCCGCCGGAAGGCGGCTGGCCAGCCGCAGCGGCGTCTGCAAATCCACGTCAAAAGTGCGCAGATTGCGGCTGTTCACCCCAATAATTTCGCATCCCGCCGCGATCGCCCGTTGCACTTCGGCTTCATCATGCACTTCGCACAGTACATCCAGCCCCATCCGGCGCGCGCCATCATAAAGCCGGCGCAGTTCCGGATCCTCCAGCGCTGCCACGATTAGCAGTACCGCATCGGCACAGCTGGCGCGCGATTCCAGCAACTGAAATTCGTCCACCATGAAATCCTTGCGCAGGCAGGGAACGGAGGTGTGGGCCGAAGCCAGCCGCAAATTCTCCAGTGAGCCCTGAAAGAATTCTTCATCCGTGAGCACGGACAGCGCGCTCGCCCCCGCGCTTTGCAACTCGGCGGCCAGTTCCGCAGCGTTAAAATCCGCCCGAATCGTTCCTCGCGAAGGCGATGCTTTCTTCAGTTCTGCGATCACGGCGATGCCCGTAGCGGCAGCCTGCCGCAGCTGTTTCCCAAATCCTCGTGGAGCGTGCTCCGCGGCTTGCCGTTCCAGTTGCCGCACGTCCGCCTCTGCCTTGGCGCGAGCTACACGCCTCCGGGTGGCAGCCACAATGGAATCCAGCGTCGCGGGCATGGGAGATGGCCTCGATTATACGGTGCGCAGCCAATGCGGCGCACTTCCCGGGCTGCCACACATCCTGCAAACGATGCTATAGATAGCATTCGGCGACATAAGCCGCGCGATTTCTGGAACCAGCCAGGCGCCCGCACATCTAATTTTAGGTATCGCTTCACCATCTAAATGACCCTTGACCGGGAAGCAATCACACGCGCAGACCACCTGATCTGCCATCACATTCGCCGCACACCCATAGTTGAAGTACAGGGCGCCGATTTCGGCCTCGACGGCGCTGCCTTGGCCCTCAAGCTGGAATTGTTGCAGCACTCCGGCTCCTTCAAAGCGCGCGGTGCGTTCACCAATCTCCTCATGCGGCCAGTGCCGCCGGCGGGTGTGGTGGCCGCTTCCGGCGGAAATCACGGTGCTGCAGTAGCTTTTGCCGCAAATAAACTGGGCGTTCCGGCCAGGATCTTTGTGCCCGTGGTCTCCTCAATCGCCAAAATGGACCGCATCCGCGGCTACGGCGCTGATCTGGTGGTCACCGGCGAGCGCTATGCCGACGCTCTCGCGGCCAGCCAGCAATGGGCGGCCCAATCCGGCGCCCTTACCATTCACGCCTACGACCAGCCGGAGACCCTGCTCGGGCAGGGAACGGTGGGGCTGGAACTGGAGCAGCAGTGCCCCAAACTCGATGTGCTGCTGGTGGCGGTGGGCGGGGGCGGGCTGATTGGCGGCATCGCCGCCTGGTACGGCGGCCGCATTCGCATCGTCGGCGTGGAGCCGTCGGCCGCCCCCACCCTTCACCGCGCCCTGCAAGCTGGCCATCCAGTTGACGCGGAAGCCGGCGGAGTTGCCGCCGATTCTCTGGCTCCGCGGCGCGTGGGCGAGCTGATGTTTCCCTTCGCGCAGAAATATGTGGAGCGAGTCGTGCTGGTTTCTGATGAGGCTATCCTGCAGGCTCAGGCGGCATTGTGGAATGGGTTGCGCGTGGTTGCCGAACCGGGAGGCGCCGCCGCACTGGCTGCTCTCCTTTCTGGCCAGTACAAACCGCAACCGGGGGAACGGGTGGGAGTGCTGGTATGTGGCGGAAATACCACCGCGGTGGACTTCGCCTCTGCCGTAGGCGCCAAAATTGAATCCGCAGCCAAATAGCCTGCGCCAGAAGAGACGTGCGGCCAGGCTTACGCTGCCTTCAGTCGCTCGCGCCCGATAGCTGGTTCTTCATTCGCCATCCTTCAATCGGCAATCTTCAATTACCTAGGCGTAAATGCCGCGCTGGCGGATGGTGTAGGCGACGCGGTCAATAGCCAGCATATAAGCGGCAATGCGGTTATTGACGTTGTGGGTCTCGGCGTACTCCACCACCGCCTGGAAGGACTCGCGCATGATGTGCTCCAGCTGCTCGTTGACCATGGACTCCTTCCAGAAATAGCCCTGGCGGTCCTGCACCCACTCGAAGTAGGAGGCGGTGACGCCGCCGGCATTAGCCAGAATGTCGGGCACGATGAAAACCTTCTTGTCGGAGAGAATGTCGTCAGCAGCGGCAGTGGTGGGACCATTAGCGCCTTCAATGAGAACGCGGGCCTTGATCTGGTCGGCGTTGCGGCTGGTTATCTGGTTCTCGGTGGCGGCAGGAATCAGCACGTCGCAGTCGGCCAGCAGCAATTCGGCGGGATCATACTTTTCCGCGCCCGAAAAGCCGTGAATCACGCCGTTGTGCTGGCGATAGTCCCATAGTGCCTCAATATCAATGCCCTCTCGGTTGTAAAGGCCGCCGCCCACTTCCACGATACCGATAATCTTGTAGCCGCGCTCGTGCATGAGGCGAGCGGCATTGGAACCCACGTTGCCGAAGCCCTGGATGATCACCCGGGTGCGGTCGCGGTTCATGTTGAGCTTCTTCATAGCCTCATCGCAGATGATCATCAGGCCGCGGCCGGTGGCTTCGCGGCGCCCGCGCGAGCCGCCCATGTTCAGCGGCTTTCCGGTGACCACCGCGGTCACGGTCTGGCGCATGTGCATGGAGTAGGTGTCCATCATCCAGGCCATGATCTGCTCGTTAGTATTCACGTCGGGGGCGGGGACGTCCTTTTCCGGGCCAATGAATTCGAACAATTCGGCGGTGTAGCGGCGGGTCATGCGCTCCAGTTCACCCATGGACATCTTGTGGGGGTCGCAGATGATGCCACCTTTAGCGCCGCCAAAGGGGATGTTGACCACGGCGCACTTCCAGGTCATCCAGCTGGCCAGGGCGCGCACTTCGTCGAGGGTCACGTCGGGCGAGTAGCGCACGCCGCCTTTGGCCGGGCCACGGGCGATGGAGTGCTGCACGCGGAAGCCGGTGAACACTTCCAGGTGGCCGTCGTCCATGGAAACAGGAATGTGCACGATGATTTCGCGGTTGGGATAGCGCAACACCTTCCACAAGCCTTCATCGAGCTTGAGTTTTTGGGCGGCCAGATCGAAGCGCGCGGCTTGCGCCTCCCAGGGGTTGATTTCCTGTTCCAGGGCGATGGTTTTCATAGGAGTTCTCCGGGGCGAAGGTCCGGAATTTTGGATGCGTCCAATCTAAAATTTTGATTCCGGCGAAACCAACAGTATATGAAGGCCGCCCCACGGGGGCAAGCCAGAGGTGGACGTCAAGGTATGACGTCGGTACGAAGGGGTGCAAGAGGGCGGCTATTTGCGGCTGGCAGCGGCGTGGAAGCGGGCCGGGACGCCGATTTCGATTTCCATGCCTTCGGCGGCGGCGCGCACCCGGGGATAGTAGTTGCCGGCCTCGCGCACGATGCGCTCGATGCAGGAGTCGTCGTGGTCGGGATCGTGGTGGAAGAGCACCAGTTCTTTGGCGCCGCTCTCCATGACCACGTTGACGGCTTCACGCCAGTGACTGTGGCCCCAGCCCCGGCGGCAGACTTCATATTCCTCGGGCAGGTACTGGGCGTCGTAGATGAGCACGTCGGCGCCTTCGGCCAGCTTGCGTACCTGCTTGTCGAATACAGCTTGGCCAGGCTCGTTGTCGGTCGCGTAAACCAGCACGCCGTCGCGCGTTTCCATGCGGAAGCCGAGGCAGCCCTGGGGGTGGTTGAGAGACATGGTACGCAACACGCAATTTTCCATAGTCATCTGGCCTTCGCCGATGTCGTGGAAGTGGCGGTGCGCCGCCATCTGCCCCATGTCCACGGGGAAATACGGCTCGTTCATCTGCTCTTCCAGCACACGCTGCAGGCTGCGGGTACGGCTGGAGGAGTGGAAGAAGAAGCGGTTCTCGGCGTTGTCATAAAGCGGGGTGAAGAAGGGGATGCCCTGAATGTGGTCCCAGTGGAAATGGGAGATGAAGATGTGGGCGGAAATGCCGGGCCCGGCGTGATTGCTCAGCCATTTGCCCAGGTTGCGCAGGCCGGTGCCGCAGTCGAAGATGTAGAGTCCGTCGCCGACCCGCACTTCGACGCAGGAGGTGTTACCTCCGTAACGCATATTTTCCGGCTGCGGAGTAGGGGTAGACCCCCGTACTCCCCAGAATCTCACTAACATAGGCTTCCGCCGGTTGTTTTGGACGTTAGCCCATCTTGCAACCCGGAGGTGCCGCCGTCAATGACCGTTAGTGCAAGGGCGTTCGGTAACCCAGTGGCCAGTTGTCAGTTGCCAGTACCCAGTACCCAGTTGAATCATCCCGGTTGTGTCCAGCAAGGACACGGTTTCAGGTGTATCCAAACCCATCACGCCTTCGTCAAAAGCATTTGGAACTAAGGCAACGAGCTGGGTACTGGGAACAGGTACTGGGTACTAGTTACTGCCGCCTTCCCCATATAATGTGCGTTTTCCCCGAGTAGACAATGCTGCGTCCCGATTTCAAGCAATTTACCCGCCTGGCAGGTGAGGCCACGCTGGTACCGGTGGCAAAATCCATAACCGCCGACCTGCTGACGCCGGTGTCGGCTTTTCTCGCGCTAGCGGACGATGAGCCCGGGGCGTTCCTGCTGGAATCGATTGAGGCGGGAGAAAAAATCGGGCGCTACAGCTTCCTGGGCTCGCGTCCTTACATGCAGGTGCAGTCGCACGGCACGGAAGTCATGGTGGAGCGGCGGGGGCGGGTGGAGCGGCGCGCGGGAAACATTTTCGAATTCATGCAACAGACGTTGCGCCAGCACCGCGCGGCAGTGGTGCCCGACCTGCCGCCTTTCACAGCCGGCGCCGTGGGTTATTGTGCCTATGACATTGTGCGTCAGCTGGAAAAAATCGGGGAGCACGCCAAAGACGATCTGCACGCGCCCGACTGCGCATTGATGTTCTACGACCGGCTCCTGGCGTTCGACCACCTGCGCCACCAGATCCATATCATCGCCGCTGCGGATGTCTCGCGGGAGAGCCCGAGGCGGGCCTATGAGCGCGCTCTGCGGGATATTGCCGTCATCGAGAAGAAGCTGGGAACGGGGCTGCGGCGGCTGCGCCCGCGGGCGCAACGCCGTGTTTCCGGAACCCTGAAGATTCGCCATCGCACCAGCCGCGCCGACTACATGCAGGGTGTGGAGCGGATGAAAGAGTACATAGCGGCGGGCGATATATTCCAGGCGGTGCTTTCGCAGCGGCTGGAGTTCGAGCCGGGAGCGGAGCCTTTCGACCTATATCGCGCGTTGCGCATCGTGAATCCTTCGCCTTACATGTACTTTCTTCGTTTACGCGAGTTGGGGAAGGAAAAGGACAGGAGCAAAGGAGAAATGCTGCAGGTCCTGGGCTCGTCGCCGGAAATGCTAGTGCGGGTGAGCGGGAGGCGGCTGGAATACCGTCCCATTGCAGGAACGCATCGGCGAGGCCGCGATGACGCCGAAGATCAGGCGCTGGAAAAGCAGATGCGCGAGGACGAGAAGGAGCGCGCGGAACACGTCATGCTGGTGGATTTGGGGCGCAACGACATTGGCCGGGTCAGCGAGTATGGCTCCGTTTCAGTGCCGAAGCTGATGTATGTGGAACGCTATTCGCACGTGATGCACCTGGTGTCGGCAATTGAGGGCCGGCTGCGCGAAGGTCTCGACCCGATTGACGCTCTGGCCGCCTGTTTCCCCGCAGGAACGCTGACGGGAGCACCCAAGGTGCGCGCCATGCAGATTATCGAAGAGCTGGAACCGGTGCGGCGAGGCATATATGGGGGAGCGGTGCTCTATGCCGATTTCGCCGGAAACCTGGACTCCTGCATCACCATTCGCACCATGGTGGTGAAGGGCAAGCGGGCTTACCTGCAGGCAGGGGCGGGGATTGTGGCCGATTCCGACCCGGCACGGGAATACCAGGAGTGCCTCAACAAGGCGCAGGCGGGATTGCGGGCGGTAGAGCTGGCGCGCGGCCAGCTGGACTGATTCCGTGACAAGGGCTGAATGCTGACCCTCATTCCCGGGTGCTTCCCTCAGGTACAATGCTCGGCCCGGAAGATTCCTCCTGGAGACGTTACATGCGAATCAGAGTTCTTCTTGTGGTGTGCGGTCTCATCCTGGCTGTTTCCTGCGAAATGGCCGCGCAATCGGCGTCTTCCCTCGCTTCCGAGGTGCGTCAGTACGTCAAGGTGGACGCTCCCGTTATAGCTCTCACCCATGTTCGCGTCGTTGACGGCACCGGAGCGCCGGCGCGCGCCGAGCAGACCATTGTTATTTCGGGGGGCAAGATTCAGGCCGTGGGCGATGCCGCCACAGTTTCAGTTCCGGCCAATGCCAAAGTGCTCAATGTGCCGGGTGAGACGGTGATTCCCGGATTGGTGATGATGCACGAGCATCTGTTCTATGCCGCGGGGCTGGCGCGCAATCTCGATGGCTCAGTAGCGCAGCCCATCATGATCAAGGAGGTCGGGTTCAGCTTTCCGCGGCTTTATCTCGCCGCCGGAGTTACTTTCCTCCGTACCACTGGGAGTCTGGAGCCCTACGCCGACCTGAACATCAAGCAGATGATTGATGCCGGCAACATGCCGGGGCCGAAGATTGACGTTACGGGACCCTACCTGGAGGGGCCGCACTCATTCTTCGCGCAGATGCACCAGCTCACCGGCCCGGATGACGCGCGCAAGCTGGTGGACTACTGGGCCGACCAGGGCGTTACCTCTTTCAAAGCCTACATGAACATCACTCGCGCGGAGCTGGACGCCGCCATCCAGGAAGCTCACAAGCGCGGCATCAAGGTGACCGGACACCTGTGCTCGGTTACGCAAACCGAAGCCGCGCAGCTGGGCATTGATGACCTGGAGCACGGCCCCATGTTCGTGGACACCGAATTCGTGCCGGGCAAGCAGCCGGATCAGTGTCCCGAGGGCAAGCCGGCATTCGACTCCTTGCTGCAGCAGGACGTGAATGGCCCCGCTGTGCAAAAGATGATGCACACGCTCATTGACCATCACGTGGCCGTCACCTCCACGCTGCCGGTTTTTGAACTGGATGTGCCCGGGCGGCCGCCGCTGCGCAAAGAGGTGCTCGATTCGATGCTGCCCCAGGCGGAAATCAATTACCTGCAGGCGCGTGCCGGCCGGCCCTCACCCCAGATGGCAAAGCTGTTTCAGAAGGAGCTGCAGTTTGAGCACGAATTCGCCAAAGCCGGCGGCCTGCTGCTGGCAGGCTGCGATCCCACAGGCATCGGCGGGGTACTGGCCGGCTTTGGCGACCAGCGGGAAATCGAGCTGCTGGTCGAAGCAGGCTTCACACCTGTGGAAGCCATTCACATCGCCACCGCCAACGGGGCCGAGTATGAAGGCCAGTCGCAGCACATTGGCACTATTGCCACCGGCAAACAGGCCGATCTGGTGCTGATAAACGGAGACCCCTCGGTCCGCATCAATGACATAGAGAAGGTAGACACGGTGTTCAAGGATGGCGTGGGCTACGATTCGCAGAAGCTGATCGACTCGGTGCGGGGCACGGTGGGACTGTTCTAGCGTTAGTGCTGGCGTCATCCCGAGGGACTTTAGTCCCGAGGGATCTCGCGTGCAGCGCAGCAGAACTCAACAGGTGCAATACAGCACCGGAGATGCTTCGACGCTCAAGCGCCTCCGCATGACGCCAAGGATGTGGTAACTGCGTGTCCGCAGCTCTGCCCCGGAGCCGGGAAACTACCGTTTACCCCTCAAAAGTGGCCGCACGCTGCAGAAGCCTGCAAGTGACTCACAGGATGTGATTTACTTGATAATTCAAACTGCGTATGGGGACTGCTCGTGTGCTGGCCAAAAGGCGACTGCTACAGCTTCATCGCCGAACTCGCGAATGGACGATGATTTTCAAGGGTCTGGTTGACACCGATCATCCCATTCTGGCCCACATCATTCCCATCCGCCGCTGCAATCTGGCCTGCAAGTACTGCAACGAGTACGACGACTTCTCCAAGCCGGTGCCGCTGGAGACCATGTTCCAGCGCGTTGACAAACTGGCGGCGCTGGGCACCACGGTGGTATGCATCAGCGGCGGCGAACCGCTGCTGCACCCGCAGTTGGATGAGATTATCGGCCGCGTGCGCCACCACGGCATCATCGCCGGCCTGATCACCAACGGCTACCTGCTGACAGCGGAACGCATCCAGCGCCTGAACCGCGCCGGGCTGGAGCATTTGCAGATTTCCATTGATAACGTCATGCCCGACGAGGTCTCCAAAAAGAGCCTCAAGGTGCTGGACAAGAAGCTGCAACTGCTGGCCGAGCACGCCGACTTTCACGTGAACATTAATTCCGTGGTGGGCGGGGGCATTCGCAATCCCGAGGACGCGCTGGCGGTTGGCCGGCGCGCGGTGGAACTGGGCTTCTCCTCCACGGTGGGCATCATTCACGACGGCGACGGGCAACTCCAGCCCTTGGGCACGCAGGAGCGCGAAGTCTACCGGCAGATGAAGGCCATGGAAAAGGGCAGCTACGCCCGTATCAATTTTTTCCAGGACAATATCGCCGACGGACGGCCTAACGAATGGCGCTGCCGCGCCGGTGCACGCTACCTGTACGTGTGCGAGGACGGGCTGGTGCACTACTGCTCGCAGCAGCGCGGCTATCCAGCCAAGCCGCTGATGGAATACACGGTGGACGACATACGGCGGGAGTATCTGACCGAGAAATCCTGCGCCCCGCACTGCACCGTTTCCTGTGTGCACCAGGTGGCCTACATTGACAAATGGCGCGCCCCGCAGCGACCCACCGCGCCGCAGGCCATCCCCGAACCCGGCGGGCTGGTGCAGATCGAGTAATTCTTTTTAAACTCCAAAACCCACCACAGAGACACAGAGGCACGGAGAAACAGCTACCGGGGCTGAAGCCCGCTTTCTCTTGTACTCGCTTCGCAGGACTTAAAGCCCTGCGCTTCCACAAAAGTGACGCCGGGTTCGCGATTCGAATGTGGAAGCCCCGGACTAGTCCCGGGGTACCGAGGCGATGCAATATTGGGCTTTAAGCCCCTGTGCTCAGGCACTTATTCAAACGTTCCCGTACTTGGCAGGCGGAGCCGGGCCGGGTTCGCGCACCGGCGCCGGCGGATCCGATTGGGGCGGATCGGGAGGCTCTTCCACCGGAGCAGGCGGCTGCTGCCCCGGTGGTTGAGGCGGATCGGGATCGTCTTTGTGCCGCCGCACTATGCCGCGCGCCGCCGCGAACGCGACCGGGAGCTGCCGCGAGCACTCTGTGCCCGCTTTTTGCCGGTAACCTTGCCCTTTGAACGTGAATTGCTGCGACTGCGTCCGCGCGCGCTGGCCTTTCGACCCGAACGTGAACCGGAGGAACGCGAACTCGCGGCCCGCCGAGAGCCAGAGCGGCTGGTGCGCTGGGAACTGGCGCCAGCGGCACGCCGCGAGCCAGAGCGACTCCGGCGCCGTGAACTGCCACGGGCCGAGGACGCCGAATGGCGGTTGCTCGCGCGGGTTGCTTGGGATCCTGCGCCGCGTTCCGCACGTCGCGAGGTTTTGCGTCCCTGGGAGGCCGCGGCTGCGGTTTCTCGGCCAATAATTTTATTGAAGTTGCTCTGCTCGCCGCCCGCAGTCTCGTCTTCCACCAGCAGCGCCAGGTTGTTGTCATCGAACTTCTGGAGCCATTCATCCCACTCGATGGGCTCCAGCGAGGTCTCGCCGCTGTAGCCGGGGAAGTCCAGCCGGATCATGCCCACATCTTCCTCGCTGCCTGTACCGCGCACGCACGCCGGCTGCGCATCACGCTCGTCCGCCCACCTGCGAATTTCCCTATGGTCGGTCAGCACCCTGGATTTTCTCGCCATTGCGTCCCTCCTGTGAACTTGCCAGTGGGATGCCATCGCCAGCGGAGGAGGTTATCTATTTGCCCTGGTGGCAGTGTGCAAGGCGGGAGAACCGCGGAATTGCCGGACAGGAACTTGGCCTCAATGGAAGTGGACGAGCGCTGCCAGGACCACACCAAACGCGGCTACCCCGAAAGTGAGGAACGCTACGTAATCGCCGATGTGGCCACTATGGATGGAGCGCAGGCCCCGAACCGTTATGGCCGCCGGACGAGTGAGCGCGTGCTTGCTGGGCCAGTACCGGGAAAGCGACAAAAAGGCCACTAACAGTGCAGCGGCAGTCGTAGCAAACGACCAAGCCAGTCCCTTCCCCATGGGGGTGTGTTCTTCCTGCGCTGGGGCTACCGGAATCCAGGCATGTTCCAGCACACGCGCTTGGTAGCTGGCGCGATCCTGCATCACCATGGCGGCGGTGCGGGCGGCATGCTTAATGCCCGGCGTCATACCGAGAGCACTGGCCAGCAGCACCAGGACGAAAGCAGGAGCAAACATCACGGCGGGAATGCCGTGTGAAGGCTGGGTAGTCTCGCGCCCTTCGTTAATCTTCTTGGCGCCGGCGGTTTCTGCTTCTTCGCCCTTGCCCATGCCTCGGAACACACGTCCCCAGACTCGCAGAACAGCGCCCGCAGTCAGCACCCCGGAGATGAAAAAAATGGCGCGTACCCAGCCCTGGCCGATGCTCCCGGCGGCATCAATAATTCCCGATTCGCCGCGGAAAGTGGCAAAGCCGGGCATAGCAGCGAGCCCGAGCGCAGCCACAAAAAACACGGCGCCCGTGGCCCGCAAGTCGCGCGCCCGGCCATGCAACTCCAGTTCGTCCACGCTGCCGAAACGGTGCAGCAGCAGCCCGGCTACAAGAAACAGAGCTGCCTTAACCAGCCCATGGCCAAGCACATACAGGGTCACACCCGCCAGCGCACCCGCCTTGAGCACGCCGAAGCCGATGGTCAGCAGCCCCACATGGCTCACCGTCGAGAAGGCCAGAAGGCGCTTGATGTGGCGCTGGCCGAAGCACATGACGGCTCCCAATACCGCCGTGATGGAACCCAGCGTGAGCAGCAGAGCCCGAAGGTCCCAGCGATGGGCGGCAAAGGAGCCGTCGAACATCGTCCAGTACACGCGCTGTACCGCATAGAGTCCCAGTTCCACCATGATTCCGGAGAAGAGCACGCACACCGGCGTGGGCGCCACCGCGTGCGCATCCGCCAGCCAGAAGTGAAAGGGGAAAACCGCCGCCTTAATGAAGAATCCAGCCATGATGAAGACGAACGCAGTGATCACCAGGCCGTCCAGGTTGCCACCCAGGGTGCGCCCGATCTGCGCCATGTTGAGCGCGCCGGTGCGTCCGTACAGCAAGGCGATGCCGCTGAGCACGAGAAATGCGCCCACTGTGTTGGTGATGGCGAAATTCAAGGCGCCCTGCATGGATTCGGGCTCTTCCACCTTGTAGCCGCACAGGGCGAAGGCGGAAGCGCTCATCAGCTCGAAAAACACGAACAGGTTGAAGACGTCGCCGGTGAGCGTGAATCCGCACATGGCGCCCAGAAATCCCAGCATGAGCACGTGGAAGAGGGTGCCAACGGTATCGAAATAGTGCAGCGAGAAAACCAGCGCCGCCAGAACCAGCAGACTGGCGAAGACTGCGGCGCCCGCGCCGATGGGATCAATAACAAAGGAGATCCCAAGCGCCACTCCCGCTCGAGGCGTCCAGCCGCCGAACCAGTGGATCACGGGCTGCGCCTGCGACTGCAGCAGCAACACTCCGCAGATG
>DATJFA010000549.1:0-2776 GCA_035496015.1 Terriglobales bacterium
GGCAGCGGGCTCTACAGATCTAGGGACGGGGGCAGTACCTGGACGGAAATTTCCGGCCACGGCCTGCCCTCCGGCGAACTGGGCAGAATCGGCGTAGCCGTGGCGGCGGGCACACATAGCCAGCGGGTTTATGCCGTGGTGGATGCCCGGAAAGACGGCGGCCTCTACCGCTCCGACGATGGTGGCGTCAACTGGATGCTGGTGAGCACCGACCGCCGCATTCGTGAGCGGGGCTGGTACTTTGGCACTGTCACGGCTGACCCGCACGACCCCAACACCGTTTACATTCCCAATGTTTCTCTTTACCGCTCGAGGGATGGCGGCAAGACTTTCGTATCCATCAAAGGCGCGCCCGGCGGCGACGACTACCACCTGCTCTGGGTGGACCCCAGCGACTCGCGGCGCATGATTGTGGCCAGCGATCAAGGAAACACCATCAGCGTGGACAGCGGCGAGACCTGGAGCAGCTGGTACAACCAGCCCACGGCGCAGTTCTACCATGTGGCAACAGACAACGAGTTCCCTTACAAGGTGTACGGAGCGCAGCAGGACAGCGGCACCGCGGGCACGCTCAGCCGCAGCGATTATGGCCAGATCACCTTCCGCGACTGGCGCCCGGTGGGAGGCGATGAAGGCGGTTACATTGTTCCGGACCCCAGCGATCCCAATTTTGTTTACGCTGGGGGCACGCTGGGCGAACTCCACCGCTTCAACTGGAATACCGGTGAGTCGCAGAACGTCTCCCCCTGGCCCAGCGTCAGCTTCGGCACCGAGATCTCCGGCCGCAAGTACCGCTTCACCTGGACTTCGCCGATTGTGTTCTCGCCCCAGGACCCGCACACGCTTTACATGGGCGCGCAGATGCTGCTCCAAACCCGCGACCGCGGCATGAGCTGGCAGGCGATCAGCCCCGACCTGACCGGAGCCGAAGCTGGGGCAGCCGCGCAGGGACCACTGGCCGTCAGCAACGCCATGCAGCGCGGTTACGGCGTGATCTACACCATTGCGCCCTCGCCCATCAGCGCGGGCTTGATCTGGGCAGGTACGGATACCGGCCTGATCCAGTTGACTCGTGATGCCGGGAAGACATGGGAGAACGTCACGCCCAAGGGCCTGGCGCCATGGAGCAAGATCAGCTTGATAGACGCTTCCCGATTTGACGCCGGCACCGCCTACGCTGCTGTTGATCGGCACCGGGTGGACGACTTCCGTCCTTACATTTACCGTACCCACGACTACGGCAAAACCTGGTCGCAGATAACCGACGGCGTTAGCGATACTGCCTATGTTCACGCCGTGCGCGAAGACTCCGAGCGCAAGGACTTGCTGTTTGCCGGCACTGAAACCGGAGTCTATGTCTCTTTCGACGATGGCGGGCGTTGGCAACCACTGCAGTTGAACTTACCGGTGACGCCCATTCACGACCTGGTGGTGCATGGCGACGACCTGGTGGTGGCCACACATGGGCGGTCGTTCTGGATCCTGGACAACGTCACGCCTCTCCGCCAGCTAAGCCCAGATGTGGCCGGTGCCGATGCGCATCTCTTCCGCCCAGCCCTGGCGCTGCGCGTCCGCGGCAATCAGAATCGCGACACTCCCCTCCCTCCGGAAACGCCCGCCGGGCAGAATCCGCCCAACGGCGCGATTTTTGACTATCACCTGAAGACGGCGGCTACTGCGCCGGTTACGCTGGAAATTGCCGATACGCAGGGAAATGTTGTGCGCCGCTTTTCCAGTGCTGACGTGCCGCGTGCCGTGAACTTTTCTCAGCTTGCCTTTCCGCCCTATTGGGTGGAAGTGCCGCACACCCTCAGCGGGAGCGCGGGCGAACACAGGTTTGAGTGGGATTTGCGCTATCCCACGCCGCAATGGCTGTTCCACGAATACAGCATGGCAGCGGTAGTGGGAGAAACTCCGGTGGCGCCGCGCGGGCCACTGGTGTTGCCGGGAAATTACGAGGTCAGGCTTACCGCAGCTGGCAAGACTTATCGTCAGCCGCTGGAGATCAAGGAAGACCCGCGAATTTCAACTTCCTCGGCCGACCTTGCGCGCCAACTGCAACTGGAGCTGCAGATTACCGACGCGGTGACGAAAGACATGGGGGCCTACAACCAGATTGCGGCGTTGCGCAAGCAGCTAAGCCAGATGCAAAAGGAAACGTCGGCCAAACCGCGCATGGCCAAGCTGGCGGCGGGAGCAACAGCGCTTGATGGCAAGTTGGCGACTCTCGCGGGTGCCAGCCCGATTCCCGGCGGGAAGGCCACGCTGGCAACGGTGAATGGCACGCTAGCCGCTTTGCTTAACGCAGTGGAAAGCGCCGATGCCGCCCCGACTTCCCAGTCGTATGCTTTATTCAGTGAAACCCAGCAATCGCTCCAGGCCTTGCTGGCCTCGTGGCAGAGGATTCAGCAGCAGGACGTTATGGAATTGAACCGGCTGGCGAGGCGCAGCGGCCTGCAGGAACTTAACGTTCCGCCTGCAAAGTAATTTTTGAGACACGAGACGTAACAAGTTACGTCTCTACGGGTGTGTTATGCGGGTTGAAACACCAACATTCTTTGGTAGAGACGTTGCTTGCAACGTCTCCGCGAATGAAGTAGGGGACTGCCTGCCGCTACTATCTTCTCACCGCCCCAGGCCGGCGCTGTCGCGTTTCTGGCGGGCCAGGGATTCCAGGTAATCCTCCGGGCTGGCTGCCCCATCCTGCGCCGCCCCCAGGCGGGCACGGAGGCGACCGGCAATTTGTTCGGCGCTCTGGCGCCTCACCTCCGGGCTT
>DATJFA010000550.1:0-3556 GCA_035496015.1 Terriglobales bacterium
AAAAATTTTCTAGGAGAAAGGGTGTATGAAATCACATTCGTTGTTGTTAACCCTGGGTCTGGCATTAGCCACAACCTACGGCTTGGCGCAGACCGGGCAAACCGGCTCGCAGGCAGGGCAATATCCCTCGAGCCAGTCGCCCACCACCCAACAACAGCCGAGCACGCAGCAGGTGCCGCCTTCCAACAGCCCCGACCAGGGCCAGGCTACCGCTCCTGACCAGAACCAGACTTCCAATACTGCCCCGGATAACGACGCCCTGGCACAGCAAGTACAGCAGAAGCTTTCTACCGAACCCGCGCTGAAAGACGTGCAGGTGGAAGCTAAGAAGGGCGTGGTCACGCTGAGCGGAAGCGTGGCTTCCAAAGCCGACCGCAAGCACGCGGAAGAGCTGGCCAAGTCAGTTCCGGGCGTGAAAAAGGTCCACGCGAAGCTGAAAGTGAACCCCAATGCCGCGGCCACTACCTCGGGAGCGGCCGAGACTCCGGCGCCAAGCGCGGCCGGAAGTGAAGCCGGCAACACCGAAGCCCAGGCCGGCGTCAAGCAGGGAAATCAGGAGCCGGGCAGCATGACCAGTTCCACCCAGGCGCAGAATCAGGGAGGCGCCGAGAACCGCAGCGCCGAGCAAGGGCAAATGAACTCGCAGGCGCAGCAGCAGAGCCCCAGCACTGCGCAGACCGAACCCGGGCAGGCTCAGCCGGGCATGACCCAGCAGGGCGTGCAAACTCCTAATGCTGGCAGCAACAACCAGATGGGCACCAACGCCAACGCAACCCAGATCCAGTCTGAAATTCAGAACGCTATATCTCAGCAGGGCACGCTTTCCGGAAGCAACATCCAGGTAAACGTGACCGACACCGATGTGGAATTGACGGGCAACGTCGCGACGCCGGACCAGAAGCAGACGGCCGAGCGCATTGCTGGTTCCTATGCCGCCAATCGGCGGGTGGTGAACCACATCACGGTTAGCTCACTGAACGGGCAAACGGGCGCGGAAAATCCGAACACCCCGTCCGCCACCCAGCCTCAGACCACGCCGGGACAGGGCAGCGTAAATCCGCAGACCCCGCCGCGGCAGACGCCTCCTTCGCAGCAGCAACAGCCGCCGATGTCGGAGACGCCTCCCCAACCCCAGCTGTAAGTTAGCGTAAAGAAAACATTGGCGGCCCCGGACGGGCCGCCTTTATTTTTTGATCAGCCGTCAAATTTCACGCAAGCAGGCGGGCGGCGTCCTTGGCGTAGTAAGTGAGGATAATGTCG
The DNA here is from genome assembly GCA_035496015.1 of Terriglobales bacterium. Taxonomy (GTDB): domain Bacteria; phylum Acidobacteriota; class Terriglobia; order Terriglobales; family Acidobacteriaceae; genus JAICWP01. Next base: position 1,261 of record DATJFA010000550.1, read on the forward strand.
GCGCCGGCACGGCGGATGGAGGTAAGCGACTCCATCATCACGCGCTCGCGGTCGATCCAGTTGTTGCGGGCGGCGGCCTCGATCATGGCGTATTCGCCGGAGACCTGATAAGCAGCCAGAGGCACGTCGAAACGGGTACGAGCGGCGGCGAGCACGTCCAGGTAAGGCATGGCGGGCTTGACCATGACCATGTCCGCGCCTTCTTCCAAGTCCAGCTCAATTTCGCGCATGGCCTCGCGCACGTTGGCGGGGTCCATCTGGTATCTGCGGCGGTCGCCGAACTGGGGGGTTGAGTCGGCGGCCTCGCGGAATGGGCCGTAAAAGCCTGACGCAAACTTGGCCGCGTAGGAAAGGATGGGTGCGTTGATGGACCCGGCTTCGTCCAGCGCCTTGCGAATTGCGCCTACCCGGCCATCCATCATGTCAGAGGGAGCAACAATGTCCACGCCCGCCCGCACCAGCGAGACCGAAGTGCGGGCCAGGAGTTCGAGGGTGGAGTCGTTCACGATCTCGTAGTCATTCGCAAGCGGGAGTGATGCTGCGGCGCGGTTGATGGCCCGGGACTTGTCCTTAGCTTTGACGGCGACGACCTTGCCGGCAGCGGCGCCCAGCGACCGCGGCCCGTCCACGCGCTTCACAATGCCGCAGTGGCCATGCGACATGTACTCGCACAGGCAAACGTCGCCCAAGATGAGCAGCTCGGGCAGCTCGCTCTTAATCGCCCGGGAGGCCTGCTGCACGATGCCATCTTCGGCCCAGGCGCCGGTGGCCACCTCATCCTTCTTTTCCGGCAAGCCAAAAAGGATAATCGCCGGAACTCCCAGAGTCTTGGCTTCACGCGCCTCTTTCACCGCTTCATCCACGGAGAGGTTGCACACGCCGGGCATGGAGCGCACTTCCTTCCGCACGCCCTCGCCGGGGCAGACAAACATGGGGTAAACGAAGCTCTCCGGGGTGAGCCGGGTTTCGCGCACCAGGGAGCGCAGGGGCTCGCTACCGCGCAGGCGGCGCATGCGGGTGATGGGGAATGCCATGAGGAAATATTAGCACTCCAGTAAACATGCGGGTGTGACGGGGGTCACAGGCAAGGGAAGATTGTCGATTGCTAACCGGCGATTGCGCCCAATGTCGCAGGTATCGATCATGAATTCGTCGTCAATGTTTTGATGTTTTCTCCTTGTCTCCGGGTGAAATCAGGGGTTGATTTACCATGGTGGGCTATGCCGGAGGCGCTAAAACACAGCAGCGGGCGGGTGCTGGAATTTGAGGGCGTGCGGGAGATGCTGCGCGGGTACGCCTCCTCGCCGCTGGGGCAGGGGCGGATCGCCGGGCTGGCGCCTTCGAATGAGCGCGCCTGGATCGAGCGCCAGCAGCAGATGACGGGAGAGGTTCGCGAATTCCGCCGGGTGGGAGGCCGCTTTGATTTTTCTGGTCTGAGCGATCCCAGCCTGCTGGTGCAAAAGGCGCGCATTGAAGGCGCGGCGCTGGATGGCGGCGAGTTGCGCGACATTGTCGCGACGGTGGACCGGGCAGCGGAGTGGCGGGAAATCGCACAGCAGCCACCGGCAACCATGAAATCGCCCTGGGCGGCCGTGGCCGAATTGTCCGCCGGGATTGCCGACTTTACCGAGCTGCTGCGCTTTTTCCGCAACAAGATCCTGCCGGATGGCACGCTGGATGACAAGGCTTCACCGCAACTGGCGGCGATTCGCCGCGAAATCGAAAAGCAGAAGCGGCTGATCCACGAGTCGCTCCATGGATATTTGCGGCGGCTCTCCGAAGGCGGCGTGGTGCAGGAAGAGCTGGTCACCATTCGCGGCGAGCGCTTCGTCATCCCCGTGAAGAGCGAGCAGAAGCGGCGGGTAAATGGCGTGGTGCACGGCGTGAGTTCGAGCGGCCAAACCGTATTCGTGGAGCCGCTGGAGACCATCGAGCAGAACAACGAGCTGGTGCGGCTGCTGGAGGAAGAGCAGGAGGAGATTCATCGCATCCTGCTGGAAATGACGCGCCGGGTGGGTGCGGTGGCGGAAGCGATCCTGCTGGCCTGCGACATTCTGGGCGAGCTCGAATTACAGTTCGCCAAGGCGCGCTTCGCGGATGACTATGACTGCGTGGCGGCGAAGTTTGCCGGCAGCCGAGCCCTGGTGCTCATCAGCGCGCGGCATCCCCTGCTGGAACGCAATCTCAAATCCAAAGGCGGGCGGGTGGTGCCCACCACCCTGGAATTGGGCGGTGAGCTGCGCTCGCCCGGACCGGCGGGAGCGCCTTTCCCCACCCGAGCATTGCCTCCACAGGC
>DATJFA010000551.1:0-7123 GCA_035496015.1 Terriglobales bacterium
TTTCGGGCGCGACCCGCTGACGGCGCGCAACCTGATTGAAAACAAGTCGCTGACCGAGCCCATGCTGGAACTGCTGGCGGCCATGGTCAAGGGACGGCTCAACCTGCTGATCTCAGGCGGCACGGGCGCCGGCAAAACCACTCTGCTGAACGTGCTCTCCGGCTACATTCCCAATTCGGAACGCATTGTGACCATTGAAGACGCGGCCGAATTGCAGCTCAAGCAGGAGCACGTGGTCCGGCTGGAAACGCGCCCGCCCAACATTGAAGGCAAGGGCGCCATTCGCCAGCGGCAGCTGGTAATCAACAGCTTGCGTATGCGTCCCGACCGCATAGTAGTGGGCGAAGTCCGCGGCGAGGAGGCGTTCGACATGCTGCAGGCCATGAACACCGGCCACGAGGGCTCGCTGACCACGGTGCACGCCAACACTCCGCGCGACGCGCTGTCGCGTATCGAAAACATGGTCTCCATGGCCAACCTGAACATTCCCGAGCGCGCGGTCCGGCAGCAGATTTCCTCCGCCATCCACGCAGTGGTGCAGATTGCCCGCATGTCCGACGGCACCCGCAAGGTGACCGCGGTGTGCGAAATCACGGGCATGGAAAGCGAAGTCATTTCCATGCAGGACATCTTCGTGTTCGAGCGCAAGGGGCTGGGCGAAGGCGGCAAGGTGCGGGGCGTTTACAAATCCACGGGCATTCGCGCCAAGTTTACTGACCGGCTGGCGGCGGCGGGATGCCGGGTGCGCCCGGCGGTATTCGAATCGGTGGTCGAAGTATGAAGTGGGCGGGAGTCCAAGCATGATAATGGCGCTGATTGCGGTGGTGGTTTTTGTGCTGGTGGCGGCGGGAGTGTTTGCCGTGGCCTCGCTGTTCGACGAGCGCCGCTCGCATGCCCGCCTGCTGCGCGAACGCCTGGCCACGGTGCAGGCGGCCAGCGAACGCCAGCCGTCGGAAGAGCTGCTGCTGTTGCGCGACGAGCTGATGAGCGACATTCCGGCGCTCAACCGGCTGCTGCAGCAGTGGCCGCGCATGGCCAAGGTGCAGCACTTCCTTACTCAGGCTGACGTAAAAATGAAGGCGGGCAAGTTCCTGCTGCTCACCATTTGCTCCTGCGTCACCTGCGGCGTGCTGGTACTGTTCCTCAGCAACTCGCCGCTGTTCGCGGGAGTAGGGGCGCTGATGGGCCTGTTCCTGCCCTATGCCTACGTTTCCTACATGCGGTCGCGGCGCTTCGCCAAGTTCGAAATGCTGTTTCCTGAAGCCATTGACACGCTCGCGCGCGCGGTGCGTGCCGGACACGCTTTTCCCACGGCTTTGGAATTGCTGGCCACAGAAATGGGTCAGCCGGTGGCGGGCGAATTCCGCAAGCTGTTTGAGGAGCAGAAATTCGGCTTGCCGTTGCGCGATGCTCTGCTGAACCTGGCGGAGCGCGTGCCCATTGTGGACGTGAAGTTTTTTGCCACCGCGGTGATGCTGCAGCGGGAAACCGGCGGCAACCTGGCGGAAATCCTGGACGGGCTCTCTTACGTCATCCGCGAGCGTTTCAAGATTCTGCGCCAGGTGCGGGTGTACACGGCGCAAGGACGGCTGACCATGATCCTGCTGATGGCCCTGCCTCCCATAATTGTTGTGGTCATGATGCTGATGAATCCCGGATTCATGGGGCCGCTGTTTACCGATCCCATTGGCCACGCGCTGATCGCGGCCGGGATCGTTCTGCAGACGATCGGCTACCTTCTGATCCGGAAAATTATTCGTATTCAGGTCTGAACCTTATGGCGATGATTCTGGCGGTTCTGCTGTTCGTAACGGTGTTTGCGGCGATCTTCGCGTTCGGCGCCGCGGCGGCCGCACCCTCTTCCGTGCTCGGCACCCGCCTGCGCTCGCTAGGCTGGCAACCGCGGGCGGAAGCGGAAAGGCCGGCCATCAAAGAGCGGGTGGAACAGGTGCTGGACCCGCTGTCCAAGGCGCTGCCCAGATCGCCCAGTGAGGTTTCGGCAACCCGCGCCCTGCTGATGCAGGCGGGCTACCGCGATCCCAACCACCTCACCATCTACTTCGGCGTCCGCGCCCTGCTGGCCTTTGGCGGGCTGGTATTCGTGCTGGCCACGGGCGTGGGCCTGAATTCTCCCATGCTGATCGTAGCCCTGCCCCTCGGCGGCTATATGCTGCCCCGTTTCATGCTGAAGCGCATGATCCGGAAGCGGCAGCAGCGCATCCGCCTGGGCCTGCCCGACGCTCTCGACCTGACGGTGATCTGCGTGGAAGCGGGGCTCGGCCTGGACCAGGCTCTGCAGCGAGTGGGCGAAGACCTGCGCCATGCTCATACCGAATTGAGCGATGAATTCCGGTTGGTCAACCTGGAACTGCGGGCGGGCAAGGCCCGCGCCGACGCTTTGCGCAACCTGGCAGAGCGCACCGGTGTGGACGACTTGAAGGCCCTGGTGGCGGTGCTGATTCAGACCGACCGTTTCGGCACCAGCATTGCGCAGGCGCTGCGCGTGCACTCTGATTCCCTACGCACGGAGCGCCGGCAGCGCGCCGAAGAAGCGGCCGCCAAAACCACCATCAAAATGGTGCCCGTGCTGGTTCTGTTCGTATTTCCTTCCATGTTCTTCGTGAGCCTGGGCCCGGCAGCGATCCAGTTAATCCGGTACTTCCTTCCGGAGATGCAACGATGACGCCAGGCGTGGTAGCCGTGCTCGTAATTCTGCTGGTATTGGGATTGGTAGCTTACAACCGCCAGAAAGACCAGGCGTAGGAGCACTGGGATGTCGGGCAACAATTCGCGCAAGGGATATGCCTTTAATCGAACCCGGCAGGCGTTTCTGGCCACCGAATTGTCGGTGGCGGATACGCACTGGAGCCGGCTGCGCGGGCTGATGGGCAGCAACCCCACCGCCTTCCGTTTCGGCCATGGTCTGTGGATCGTGCCCAGTCACGGCGTGCATACGCTGGCCATGCGTTACCCCATTGATGTGATCTATCTGAATCAGGAAAAGACCGTGGTTCATGTGGAGGAAAACCTGAAGCCGTGGCGGATCGCGCCCGTAAAAATGGACGCGGTCACGGTGTTGGAACTTCCCTGCCACACGGTGTGGAACACGGGGACCCTGGTCGGGGACCAGATCGAAATCGCCTTCGGCGTCCAGAAAGGCGTGCAGAAAGGCACCCAGAAAAAAGTGGAGGCGGTATGAGCGCGACTCTGCCGGTCATGTCGCGCGCTCCCGAGGCGCCCAAGTTCCTGATTGAGTGGGAACCGCGCTGGAAGGCCTTTGCCACCGCTCTCTCCCCGGCCATGCAGCGCTCGCCGCGGCATCTGCAGGGAGAGTGCCGGGCGGGAATGTTTCCGGCCTCCGGCATGGTGGTGGCCTGGGTGCTGGAAATTGCCCTGCTCCTGGTGGTCATCACCCTGCCCAACACGCTGCAGTTCATGCAGACCTTCACGCCGCCGGTACACCCCAAGTATGAGGTGATTTATTTCTCCGGCGATTACCTGCCGCAAACCACGGATACGGGCGGGGCGCAGGCTGGTCATACCGGAAAATCGGGCGGGCGCACGGCCATGAACAAGCAGCAGGTCATCAAGGTGGCCCGCGGCGACTCCCTCACCCAGCAGGTAGTGGATGTGCCTAAGCTCAAACTGCCGCCCAGCAGGGATGCGGTGGCCAATCTGATTGCCATCGCCGCCGCCAAGCCCGGACCGCCTCCGACGGAAGGCCTGCAGATGGCCAAGCCCAAGCTGACGCTGCCCGAGGATGCCATCCCGCCGGAAGTGAAGGTGGCGCGCGACAAGCTTTCCAAGTTGCCCGATATTTCCGCCCAGGCCGTGGCGCCCCCGGTGGATGACATTAGCCGCGACCAACTGCGGGCTGGTCCTAACATGGCAGCCCAGGTAGTGCCGCCTTCGGTACAGATCGAGAGAAACAAACTGCTGCGCACGCCCGCGCTGGGAGTGACGGTAGTCCGTCCTGCGCCCACCGTGGCCGGAAACATCGAGCGCGTCCGGGCGCCGCAGCTGCAGGCCGAAGTAGTGCCGCCGCCGGTTTCCGCGCGCGATGTGCAGTACGACAACCCGAATCCCAAGCTGGCCTTGCCCCCGCCTACCCCGGTACAACCGGCTCCCGCCACCAATAGCCTGGCCAAGGAAATCTGGAGTGCCGCCGGCTCTCTCTTTGGCGGTGGGACGAAGAATGTGGTTCCCCCGCCGGTGCAGCCGACCGCGGGATTTTCCGATGGCAAGCCGCTGGGCGCCGGATTGGCGCGCGGGCTCACCGGCGGTCCGGGAGTGGTGCCGCCTCCGCCTAACCTCGCGGGCGATGGCCTGGCCGGAAGCGGAAAGAGTGGCGGCAGCACAGGCGAAACTGGGCAGCTGGCGGCTTTGCGGCCGGCGCCGGTAATGGGCCCGAGCGGCGGTAATCCCAACGGCTCAGGCGTAGTGATGTCCATGCAGCCGGGAGAAAAGGTGGGCATGCCGGGGGATGCGGCCGGCGGCGCGCTGGCCATGTCGCGCACCGGTGGCGGGCGGCCTGGGGTGGGCGGCGAAGGCAACGGCGCCGGCATCGGCAAGGGTACCGGGGCTGGAAGCGGGAAAGTGGGTGAAGGCTCGGGCGCGGCCGACACGGGCACAGGCTTTGGCGCCAAGCTGAATGCCAAAGGCGGAATTTCGCCGGCCCCGGGCCGGGGAGGCGCAGGCAGCGGCGGCGGACACACCGCCATGGCGGGCGTCGCCATCCGTGGTGGCGTGGTGAACCTGCCCAGCTTCGCCGTGGGCGGCGACCCGCCCAGCATACCTGGACGCACACCCAGCGAGCGCAAGCTGACCCGGCCGGACATCACCGTGATTGCAACGCCCAGTTCCGGCGGAGCGCTGAACCTTTATGGCGCGCTGAAGGGTGACAAGGTCTACACCATCTACATTGATACTCATCAGGGCGTCGCGGTGCTGCAGTTCGCCGATCCGGGCTCGCAAAATACCGGCTTCGACGAGGACCTGACAGCGCCGGAAGCCATCCGCACCGAACTGCCTCCGGGCCTGAAGAAAACCCGGCTGGTCATCACCTGCACCATGGACCGGGCGGGCTTGCTGCGCAACGTGAAGATACTGCAGGGGCCCTCGTCGGAGAAGGTCAGCCTGGTCACGGCGGCGCTCTCCAAATGGCGGTTCCGTCCGGTTCTGCGCGGCAATGACCCGATTTCGGTGGATGCCATCCTCGGGTTCAACGTGGATACGCGCTGACAATCCAATCACCACAGAAGCACAGAGAGAACCCGTGTAAGTGTCGTTGGCAGGTTTATGGCGCCGGGGCTTATCATTGCTCTCTTCATGCGCCTTCTTGCTATGACATCCATCAATAAGATTGGCATCGCAGCTTTCGCCGTCCTCCTGCTCTCCCTCAATGCCCACGCCCGCCTTTTGAAAGACGTGGTCTACAGCCAGGCAGGAGGCACACAGCTCACACTTGACGCCAGCATCCCCGACGGCCCCGGACCGTTTCCCGCGGCCGTGCTGGTGCATGGCGGCGGCTGGGTGGCCGGCGACAAGCAGCAGTACATCACCTACATTTTTGAGCCCCTGAGCAATGCCGGTTTCGCCTGGTTCAGCATTAACTACCGGCTGGCCCCGCAATTCCAGTTTCCTGCTCCGACCGATGATGTGGAACAGGCCATCCGCTTTGTGAAAGCGCATGCCGTCGAATACAAAATTAACCCCGAGCGCATCGCGCTGATCGGCGAGTCCGCCGGCGGGCATCTTGTGTCCTACGTAGGCGCGCGCAATCAGCCCGGCTCGCGGGTGGCGGCCGTGGTCTCAATGTATGGCATCCACGATTTCATCACCGCCGCCCTGGAGTGGAAGCCGTTTCCCCACGAGGTGCTGGACCTTTTCGGCATCAAGCAGGTGAATGCGGAGACGGCGCCGCTGCTCATCAAAGCCTCGCCCGTAGTGTATGTGAGCAAGGACATGCCGCCCTTCCTGCTCATTCACGGCTCCAAGGATGAAGACGTGCCCTACGACCAGTCAGTGGAAATGTGCTCGCGCATGAAGCAGGTGGGCGCGCGCTGCGACCTCATCACCATTCCTGGCGCTCCCCACGGCATGGACCACTGGGAACCACATCCCGAATGGCTCTGGTACAAAAAAGCGCTGGTGGATTGGCTGCAGAAGACAGTAGTCAGGAGTCAGTAGTCAGGAGTCAGAAGTGAGCCGCAGAAGTTCGGGCCGCCGATATCTGTGTGGGGACAGGCGCCCTCGCCTGTCCGGGCGAGCGCAGCTCGCCTCGGTCTTACTCAGCCTCGGAAAAAACAAAAAGCCCGGCAATTCGAAATCGCCGGGCCGGAGGGCAACGCTCTATCTTGAAGCCGCCTTAGCGCAGAACTTATCGAACGCCGCGGTCAGATCGGCGGCAATGTCCTCCGCCTCGCGGGTTTCGATGTCGCTGCGCTGCATCATGTAAACCAGCTTGCCGTCGCGCAGCAGTCCAATGGAAGGCGAAGAAGGCGGATAGCCCTCGAAATATTCGCGCGCCCGCTCCGTGGCATCGCGGTCTTGCCCGGCAAACACGGTCACTGCCTGGTCAGGCCGCACCGCATGCTGCAGGGCCCGCCGTACCGCCGGGCGCATGCGTCCTGCCGCGCACCCGCAAATGGAATTCACCACCACCATGGTCGTGCCTGGTTTGGCCAGCGCCTGCTCCACCTCCGCAGCGCTCCTCAGTTCCTCCACCCCCAAGCGCGTCAATTCTTCACGCATGGGCAACACCATCAGCTCTGGATACATTCCTGCTCCTTGGAAGAGACTGCTCCTATTCTAATATGCTTTGCGCCGGCGCGCCCATGGCTTCGGCGGAAGCGCATCAGGAACCAGCGAAATGAACAGCCTCTGCATTAAACGGCAGCCCGGTCCTCTTGGGCCAACGCCGCTGGCTGTATGATTGACACACCTCATGCTCATCCGCGAAAACGTGCCCCTGGCGCCGCTCACTACCCTGGGAGTGGGCGGTCCCGCGCGTTTTTTCGCGGAGGCGGTCTCTGCTGAGGATGTCCGCCGCGCGGTCCATTACGCCGGTGAGCACGGCCTCCCTCTATTTGTGCTGGGCGGGGGAAGCAACCTGGTGGTTTCC
>DATJFA010000552.1:0-7647 GCA_035496015.1 Terriglobales bacterium
AGCATGCAGATTTATGAGCGCCTGAATCTCCAGTTCCGGGCAGAGTTTTTTAACATCTTCAACCACCCCAACTTCGCTCTACCCAACGGAACGATTGACCCGGGAGTGGCTGCCGATGGCACGTTGACCGGAGCGGGTCCAGCGGGGCTGATTACGCAAACTCCCGACGTGGCACAGGGCAATCCCGGCTTGGGTGGAGGCGGGCCGCGCGTCATTCAGTTCGGTCTGCGGCTTAGCTTTTAAAAACAGACGTGAAACATGGGGAGTGATGCATTTTGAATTTCTTACTTCGATCTAGCCTGACGAACGGCTCTGGCTCCTCCCCATAGGCCCCAAATTCCCAAGGCAATGAGGATGACCACAGCGGCGTTAATTTTGCCGGTATGGATAACACCGAAGGTCCAGAAGCAGGTCCACAATATCGCGCCAACGCAGCCAACAGCCCACAGCGTCGGTATCAACCGCGATTTCATGCTGCTACCCTAAGCTCAGTCTGTCCACCAAGCAAACCAATTCTTCAAGGCTCCAGATGTGGTCAGCTAATCACTACCGAAATATGCTGGCGGACAGATAAGCGGGAAATGCCTAAGGCGTTACTGGGCTGGGAACCACGTGGGTTGAGTCTCGTCGAAACTCGAAGCGCAGTAACCATTCTTTGGCCGGATTTGGTCCCCCCGCCTGCGGCGCGGCGAACTTCCACGCCTGCGCCGCCTGCATGGAGAGGCGTGCAAAATATTTGCTCGGACCCGCTGATTCGAACCGTGCCCCCACTACATTGCCCGCTTCGTCCAGAGCTACCCTCACCCGCACTCGAATCGTGCCCTGAATCGTGTCCCGGGCGCTCTTCGGCACCTTGGGTAGAACTTCACGCACAATCGCTTGCTGCGGGCTCTGTGCCTCAACCCTTGCCGATGGAGCAGGTTTCGCCGCAGGTGCAGGCGCGGGCTCCGCGCTTGGGGCTGGCGGTGCAGATGCAGCACTGGCCGCAGCAGCCGCGTTACTCTCAACCGATGCCGCCGGTTCTCTGCTCGCCTGAGGATGAGTGGAGCGCCGGCTCGCAATGAAGATCGCCAAAAGGACTGCCATTGCCACTGCGACAGCTACATATATCTTTTTGCTTGGGTTCGGCTGCGGGCTGCGCACAACTTCATTCCGGGTCGGCGATGCCGCGGCTACGGGTGTCAGCCGAGCCGCAATTTGCTCCACTGTCCAGCGCTGTTTGGGATCGAGGCAAAGACAATGGCGTACGACATCCGCTAATACCACCGGCACCGAATTCGGCAGCGCCGGCTCTTTACGCCCCGCCGTCAGCACCGGCACCTTCTGCGTCAGCACCTCCATCAGCGTCATTCCCAGCGACCAGACATCGCCCGCTGGGGAGAGGCCCTCAGTACCGGCTTCCGGCGGATCGTAGACGCTGGGCGTTCCCAGGTCGTTGCTGCCCTCACCAGGGACGGTCAGCCCATCACAAGATAGCTTCACCCGTTCCTGAGCGGCCATAATGTTGGCCGGCCGAAGCCGTCCATGCGCGAAGCCCTGGCGGTGCACGTAAGTGAGCGCCTCCAGAACCGGAGGCAGCATTTCCTGGCACTCCTGCGGGGTGAGGGGCCGCGTCGCCACTACCTGCGACAGGTCTTCCTCCGCATGCTCCGTCACCAGGTAGAGCAATTCCTCATCTCCCAGGAGGCTCCGCCCCATCTCGAACATGCGTAGCAGGTGGGGGTGCGTCATCTTCTCCGCTTTGGCCCAACGGTCAAGTTGGCGGGCGGTCTTATCCGGGTTCGCCCCGATAAGCTTGATCGCAGCTTTGCGCGGTTCTCCCGGACGTTCGGTCAGGAACACGGCGCTGTGCTCGGACCCGCCCACGTATCGCGTGAGGCGGAACTTTCCCCCAACCACTCGCCCTTCTAAGTTTCTCCAGGGTTGTGTCATCGCTCGTACCGGCATTTTCGCCTGCGGCGCCGCCTGTTTGGAGTCCTGTGCTGGTGTCGAATGCGATGCTACCACTTCTGAGGGCAATTCCATGATGTGAACCGATTGGCAGCCTTAAAAAATAAAGGATGCGAACATTTTCGCTCCAATTCGCACCCGGCAATAGGGGGTAAACGGGTTACCGAAGGAGCAGGGTGCCTTCGCCTCTGGAACCCCTCGGCATGGGAAAAAGAGCACGGGCATCGGTACAGCGCTCTTGCGAAGGCTCGCCCATAGCACTCCTGAACTGTCCCGGCTGTTACGGAAGAATCTTTCCGTAACCACCTTGGCAATAGCCGGAGGGCCCGCCTCTCGATAACATAGCGAGAGCTAAATCTTCATTTGGGATGGGAACAATGCGTTTCTTTTTGAGAAAACCTCTTCTTGTCTGCCTGATGTTGTTCTTGCCCACTTTCCTTTTGGCCGCAAATTCCGCCATGTTGACCACGGGCGCGCGCGAAGCCGGCCCGGTGGGAAACAACGAACTGCGCTCCGCTGCCCTGTTTGTGGGCGATACCGTCTCCACCCGGCCCGATTCCGTGGCCAGCATCAACGCCGATGGCTCCATGATCCTGGTTCTGGCGGATTCTTCGGTCCAGTTTGAAGGCAATTCCCTCAATATGAGCCGCGGCGGCGTGGTGGTGACCACCACGCAAGCTATGGCGGTCCGTGCCGGCAAACTGACTATCGCCCCCCTGGCCCAGCGCTCCGCCAAATTCGAGGTTTCTGATTCCGACGGTCTCGTTCAGATCGCGGCCCGCGAAGGCGCTCTGGAGATTAACGATGGCGCCTCCACCACCATCCTGCAGGAAGGCCAGGAGACCACCCGTCCGGATTCTGACCAGGCCGGAGGCCACAAGACGACCAAAGGCGCCGCACCCGGCGGCAACGGCTTTCACCTCTCCAAAAAGAGTGCCTTGATCATAGGTGGAACTGCCGCGGCCGGAACCACCGCTGCCCTGCTGCTCACTACCGGAAACGGCTCCCATCCCGTCAGCCCAGCCACCCCGTAGCTGACAAGCCAGCTCGATCAGGCCTTGCTGCAGCCTTCCTGCTAATCCTAAGAATCCACAGCTCTGGCACCTCTGTGCCATTTTCCTCGCCGTCTATCCAAAGTAGCTTATGGGCATTCCGGCCCGGGTTTCCCAGATCGCCAAAGCTCAATTGAAGAAGGTTCTTATGGGCAGCAGCTTTGCAAACAACCTGGCTCTCGACGACGCTAACGGGTACGAATTTTCAGCCGAGACGTTCACCCCACCCAGCCGGGTTGACCAACTGCTACAAGCGCTCGGTCCTAAGATGATGGCCATGGGCGGCCTGGCCCTGTTCGCTTTCGCACTGGTCGTCGCTTTCCGCATCATCGCCCTGGATTCGGTTCGCCAGCTTCAGCAGCCCGCCATTGATTTCGCTATTTGTGGGGCCGTTGCGTTTTTGGGACTCAGCATCAGCTGGGTCCACCTCGGGGATCGCCCCCGGGTCGAAGCGGAAAACGTCGCCGAGGAGAGCGCGGAATTCGCCATCGAGCCGATCCAAGCCGTTCCAGCTGCAGAGCCCGCATCCCAGGCCTTCTATGCGCCTGCCTTCCCTGCCACATCGGCCCCTTCTCTTCCGCTGCGCAAGCAAGCCCGCCAGCTCTGGAGGGACAGCCACGCCTGCCGGTTCTGCGGCCAGAAAATGACGTCCCTGGGACAAGCCCTCTATCGCTGCCGTACTTGCCGCCACCTCGAAAGCAACGGTCGCGTTTCCTTTCTGGATTCAGCCTTTTCCTGCAACTGCCGGCACTGCCGCGACAGCGAGGAACTGGCTAGCTAAGCCTCCACGCGGAAGAACCGTGACCTCGGTAACCTACTGCCTTACCTGCTTCCGACCTACCATTCCTAAGGCATGCTTCTGCAGTCCATGGTGTTGTCGCGGGACACGGATAAGGTAGCTGTCCTGATGCGGGCTTTCTCGCGCCTGGACATTGACGTGGTGGTGTGCAGCGAGCCCAGTTCCGCCGTCGCCCTGATGGATCGCAAAAAATTCGAAGCTGTGGTCATTGACTTCAGTGTGCCGGGCGCTGACGAACTCTTGCAGGACATTCGCCGGCAGCACGAAAACAAGACCATGATCGCCGCCATCCTGGGCGGCGAAACCAGCGTTAGTGAGGCGTTCGCCCTGGGCGCGAAATTCGTTCTCTACGAGCCCATCACGCTGGACCGCGCGCTGCAGGGCTTGCGCGCCATCAAGAGCCTGATGTACCCGCAAAGGCGGCAACAACTGCGTAAGCCCGCCCATGCCCCAGTCTGCCTCAAATTCAACCTCGGCCGCGAAGTCAAAGCCGTCGTAACCAACGTTAGCGAAGGCGGAATCGCGATTCGTCTCTCCGAACCCGCTACCGTCCGCCAGTCAGTTCGTGCCCGTTTCAATTTGCCCGGCATTCGCGAGGCTATTGATGTCCAGGGCCAGATTGCCTGGGCCGATAAACATGGCCGCGCCGGCATCCGCTTTATTCATGTCTCCAGCCAGCTGCAATTGCAGCTGAAGCACTGGCTCTTCCCAGCCCTGCGGGACAGCAAAGTCGCACGCTCATAGTTACTCTGGTCATCTTCCGATACTCATGCCGTGCGGTTATGCTCGGGCATTATTTCGACCCCACAAAGTTTCTTCCAAGGGGTGCGTGTTGTTTAAGCGAGCCAGCATCGTGTGGTTCACGGCGGCCGCCTTTTTGGCCTGCTCGCAGATTTTTGTCTCCCTGCTTCTTCCCAATGGCTACACCCTGCACGTCTTCTCTGACGCCCTGCAAACCCTCCTTCTGCTGGCCTGTTATCTCACCACCTTGCCCAATCAGGTGGGCGGCCGCGGCAGTTCCCCGGCGTTCTGGACCCTGCTCTCACTCGGCTTTGCGCTCTGGTTGCTCAACCAGGTGTTGTGGACTTTCTATGAAGCGGTACTGCACGCCCCTCCTGCTTCCGGCTTCTGGGGCGACGTGGTTCTCTACCTCCATGTCGTTCCTATGATGATGGCGCTGGCGGTTCGCCCGCATTTGAGTAAGCGCGACAATCCTGGCCTTCTCAACGCCGCTAATGCCGGAATGGTAATCGCCTGGTGGCTTTATCTCTACCTCTACTTCGTAACTCCCTGGCGAACCTTGGCGCAGCTCCCCAGTTGGTGGGATCAGAACTACAACGTCGTTTACGGCGCGGCCAACATTGCCCTCGCGCTGCTGGCGGGGGTGGCGGTATGGAGGAGCGCGGGCAAGTGGCGCACCTTGTACACACATCTTTTCGGAGCCGCCTCGCTCTACGCCGTGGGCTCTTTTATGGCCAGCGTCGCCATTGACCGGGGCGATTATTATTCCGGCAGCCTGTACGACTTTCCGCTCGTTCTGGCGCTGGCCTGGTATGCTGGGCTGGGACTCGTGGCCTGCGATTTACGCTTGGGCAGCGACGACACTGGGGACCGGGTCTCCGCCCGTCCTGCATGGGGAACACCCCTGGCGGTGGCCGCCGTGCTCTCTGTGCCGTTTGTGGAACTGCGTGAGATGTTCGTCCGCGATACCCCCGCCTCCGTGGTCACCTACCGCTCGCTCCTCTCTGTGAGCACCACCCTTATCTTGTTTGCCTTGTTCCTGTTACGGGGCAAAGCCCTGCGCAAAGTGCGGCATTCGCAGCCCGCCTTGGCAGTCCCCGAGCCGAGTTCAGCCGAAATCTGATCGGGCCCTTCTTGCGTCCCGCTCTTGCACGCCTTTGTGGGCAGGGTATAATTGCTGGACAACTCTGGCCGACAGAGCTGAATCCTAGGCAGATTCAGGTCAAACGCGGCAGCGACTACGACCGCGAGACGAGCGACGGACAGCCCTAAAACCAGGACCCGGCATCCTCATGATGCGCAAAATTGTTGTCTTTGCAGTTGCTTGCCTGGCGTTTTCGGCCTGTGCCATGGCTCAAGGCAACCCACTGCAGTGCACCCTCTCGGTAGTCCCAGCCAGCGGCCCGGCGCCCCTTCCGGTAAATGCCACTGTCACTTGCACCGATTCTGTCTCTACTGTTACCAGCGTGACCCTGGACTGGGGCGATGGCTCGGCACCGGTAAACACCAGCCAAGCCTCTTTTACTCTGCCGCACACCTACACCGCTGCAGGCAGTTACCTCGCGACGGTGACCGCAAACGATGCCCTGGCCAACGCCACCAGTGTCAGCCAGCACGTATCCGTTGCGGCGAATCAACCGCCAACCTGTTCACTGGCTGTGACGCCCACCGGCGGCCCTGCTCCCCTGCTGGTTTCGGCCACTGCCACCTGCAGCGATGCCGATGGAGAACCCGTAACCGTCGCCATTTCCTGGGGAGATGGCACTTCCAGCCCCGGCAGTACGGGCACCCACACTTATACCGCTAAGGGCGGCTACAAGGTCACTGCCACCGCCACAGATTCCGCTGGACTCACTGGCTCTGCAACCCAGACGGTCACCGTCAGCCGCAATCAGGTTCCCACTTGTTCCCTCGCCGTGACGCCGACTAGTGGTCCCGCTCCCCTGCCGGTCTCGGCAACTGCCACCTGCACTGACATTGATGGCGATGCCCTGACCGTCGTGATTGCCTGGGGAGATGGCACTATTACTAGCGGACCCACCGGCACGCACACCTACAACTCCGCTGGCAACTTTACCGTCACGGCAACCGCGACCGATGTCGTAGGCAACAAGGGTTCTGCCTCTCAGGCCGTGAGCGTGGGCCGCAATCCCAGTCCCACTTGCACTCTGAACGTAGCCCCAAACAGCGGACCAGCGCCGTTGACGGTCACCGCAACCGCCGCATGCGGCGATGTAGACGGCGACCCAATTACTACGGTCCTCTCCTGGGGTGATGGCGCAAGCACCAGTGCGTCTACCGGCACGCACACTTACAGCAGCACCGGTAACTTTACCGTGACTGTCACTGCCACTGACCCCTTCGGCAATAACGGCATTGCTTCTGTGCCGGTCAGCGTAGCCACAACCACGCCCGTTTGCACCCTGCAGGTTTTGCCCACTCAAGGAAATGCACCGCTGGCCGTAACCGTACAAGCCAACTGTTCCGATGCCGGTAACGACCTCACCACCGTGCAGACCGACTTTGGTGATGGCTTTTATCTCACCGGCAATAGTCCCGAGCACATCTATGTCACCGGCGGAAGTTACACAGTGACAGTTGTGGCCCACGACAAGGCGGGCAATACTTCCCAGCCCGCCACCCAGACCGTTAACGTCAGCGATAATCCCCTCTTGTTCGTGGGCGTCAGTGGCGGCCAAGTGGCGGAGTTCAGCCGCTCCGGTACTCATCAGACCACGCTCAACTCCAATCAGGGCGGCTCGATGACGGGCATGGGTTTCGATGCGGTGCAAAACCTTTACACGACGAATTTCACCGCCGATACGGTCAGCCGATTCAGCGGCAATGGCAGCCTGATGGGAACTTTCGGGAGCGGCTATAACTGCAAGCCTGAATCTATAGCCTTCGATCAGGCCGGCAACGCCTATGTGGGAGAAACAGGCTGCAGCCACGCTATTCTGAAATTCGACGCCTATGGCAATCTCGCCGCCGCTTATTCCGTGTCTACCGAACAGGAAGGCAGCGACTGGATTGACCTTGCCTCCGACCAGTGCACCATCTTTTACACCTCGCAGGGCTCGTCGGTCCTGCGCTACAACGCCTGCA
>DATJFA010000553.1:0-12825 GCA_035496015.1 Terriglobales bacterium
CCCTGCGCCAGGTAGGAAAGAATGTCGGATTCCACGAACACCGTGCAGACGGTGGCGATCTTCACCGGCTTGGTGGCCTGGAGCGAAAGCGGCCCGATTTCATCCAGGCTGATGCCCATCACGTCGGCGGCATTGGACAAAAAGCGCCCGGTGCCGGCGGCGCATTTATCGTTCATCACAAAGTCGCGCACTTCACCAGTTTCGCCCACGCTGATGGCCTTGGAATCCTGGCCGCCCATGTCAATCACGGTGCGAGTATTGGGAAACAGGTGATGAGCGCCGCGGGCATGACAGCTGATTTCGGTCATCTGGGTATGGCCGAAGGAAATTTTGTAGCGGCCGTAGCCTGTGCCCACCACGAAGCCGACCTCGCGGGTCTCCAGGCCGGCCTGACGGCAGGCGGCCAGGAAAGCGTGCTCAGCCGCCTTGGTCACGTTGGCGCCGGTATCCACCAGCACGCGGGCCACGATGCGGGCGTGATCGTTTTCCTGCATGATGATGGCCTTGGTCTGGGTAGACCCCACATCCACTCCGGCGGCAAATCGCATAGCGGCTCCTCAGGCGCGGGCAGCAGTCAGCTTGGCGTGCTCCAACGCCTCAAAAAATGCGTCAATACGGTTCTTGGTCTGGGCCTCGGCAAAGTAGCGCGGGTCTTCCAGGTCAGACTCGATGTAGAGCGTGGGCACTCCCAGCACGCGGGTGAAGTAGTCGCGCATGTCGCCCTGGCCGGCGGAGAAGAGCCGGCAGCTCTTGACGAAGTGGATGATTACGCCGTCGGCATTCCAATCCTCCACATAGCGCTTCACCTGCTCGTAACGCTGCAGGTAATTGCGGTTGGTGACGTTCTGGGCCAGCATGTGCATGGCCACCGACTCGAACGGCTCGTCCGGGTTGTGGCGGAAGCCGAACTCCCACAAGCCGCCCACGGTTGAATAAGTAGAAGCCACGGCGCAGGCCTTCCACTGCGCGAACATGTCGCGGAAGGTGCGGAAGTAGGGGTAGGGCGGGGGGCCTTCCATCACGACGCGGAATTTTTCCTGATCGTAAACGCCCTCGCAGTTCGCAACCTTCTCCTGCAGTTCGCGAAGCGCGACTTCGAAGAACTCCACACCTTCTGGGCTGGCGCGGTAAACGTAGAGCGGCCCCATCAGGGTGATGGCGTCGAAATAGGCGTCGAAGGGGGAAGGGGAGCGGCGGGCCAGGTGTTTGATCTGCGACCACAGCTCCTCCACCCGGGCGGAGCAGCGCACTGCATCCCGGAAGCGCTCCAAATCGAATTTGCGGCCGGAGATGGATTCCAGCACCGGCACGAGTTCCTTCAGCTGGCGCACGACATACTGCAGGTCGGCGGGCGTGGGCTCGTTTTCGCGCAGAAAAGGAACATCAATGGTGTAGAGGCGGGCGCCGGTGAAGGCGGCGACGTGCTCGAACCATTTGAGGTAAGTGTTGCAGCCGACGAAATTGCACAGCACCAGCGCCGGTTGCGGCAAGCGGGAGCCGGTTGGCGTCAGGCCTTTGAGATAGGCGCCGATATCGGCCTTCACGTAGGCGCAGTTGTCGGCGGCATAGCCCAGGTCTTCGGCGGCGAGGATCGGCTCCAGCGACTGGTGGCGGATCGCGAGCTGCAGGGCGTTGATCTCGGGATAGATGGGCACGGCGTCGAAGGCCTGCAACAACTCGACGCAGTTGCCGGAAATCATGAGGGAGACGGCGGGCGGGCTCCCAGTGGCCGCCGACTGTTCCAGCCGCTCGTACCAGTTCAGCATGAGCTGCTTCTGGCGCTGGTGGATCTGGCCGCGGTATTCGTGTTTGGTGAACATAAATTTTGGCTCCCAGCCGTGATGAAGCAATTAGCAATTAGCACTTAGCATTTGGCCAGCAACGGTTCGTTGCCAGTTTCCTGGTTCTTGGGCATTGCCACATCCGCTCAGGAGCTAAATGCTAATTGCCAAGGGCTAACGGCTGCTTTACACAAACATCAGCGACTCCACAAAGGTTTCCACCTCGGTGCGCACGCGGTCGAAGGTGAACATTTTTTCCTCGAACTCGAGCAGCAGGTGGGGAATGCCCAGCCCTTCCAGCTCGCGCTTGAAGAGCACGTAGTCGAAGTAGGCGGGCTCGCAAAACTTGGCAATCAAAAAGATGACGGCGCCGGCTTGTGCGCGGCGCGCTTTGTCGATCAGCCCGGCGGTGCGCGGGCGAGCCGGATCGTGGCGCACGGAAGAGTAAACCGCGCGGGCCACGTAGCTTTCCGCCAGGGCACGGACGGGGTCACCTTCCGTGGGCACGTCGTCCATAAACCAGCGGCGGCCGAGCACGAAGTCGTCATCCACGATGTAGCAGCCGGCTTCCTCCATCAGGCGCAGGAGTTCGCGCGGCGGCTGCTCGCAGAAGGCGCCTTCCACCACCACGCGCAGCGAGTCGCGGGGCTTGGCAGAGCGAGCCGGCAAGCCGGCCAGCACTTCGCGCAGCATCGCGGTGTGGGTTTCCACCGGCAGCAGGTTGCCCGCGCGCAGCAGCAGGTAGAGCTCGGAGGCGCGCAGCAGGTGCGGCTGCTGGGAGCGCAAGAGCGAGAGGTCGCGCAGGAGAGCCCGGTTGGCGTTGTAGAGCGCGATGGAGTGCCGCAGACGGTTTTCGCTGAATCCGCCGCCGTTCATCCGCTCCAGGTTGGCGATCAGGCGCCGGTACTCGCTGGCCAGAAAATCGACCGTGGCCGGAGTAGCCGAATTGTGGGGCAGGTGGAGGAAATCAATGTAGCGGTCAGGAGAATTACGCTTGAGAACGAAACACAGGTTGCGCGCGGAGTCGCAGATGGAGGAGAACAGGAAACCGTCGAAAGGGTCCAGGCGGCCGGTCAGGCCCAATTCCATGGTGGTTTTCACGATGGAGCAGATAAAAGAGCCGAAGCGGGCGTCGGCGTGCTGGATGTCGAGTTGGTCGCCGGCGCCGGTAAGGCCGACCGGCAACATGCCGCAGGCGTGAATGATCTCCGCCGGCACATAGACCGGGAAGCAGGCAATGGCACGGCCGCCGGTGTGGGCCGCTTTCCACTGGCGCACGGGGGTGAAATCCAGGTCGGCGATCAGCTGCTCGCATTTATCGAACGTTCGTTCCATATGGCATCCGTTAAGAGAGCCGCTGGTGCGGCTTCATTCTTTGTCATCCCGCCATGGTCAGGCCGCCGTTCACGCTGATGACCTGGCCGGTTATATAGCCGGCGTCAGCGGAAGCCAGGAAGGCGACCACGGGTGCAATTTCCGCCGGCTGGCCCAGACGTTTGAGGGGAATGGCGCCGGTTACCGCGCCCAGAATCTTGCCGCCGAACTCCTCGCCCTTGATTTCCTCCAGCAAAGGCGTGTCCACCAGGCCGGGGCACACCACGTTCACACGAATGCCGTCGCGGGCGTGCTCGCGGGCCAGGGTCTTGGAAAACGCCACCACGGCGGCTTTGGCGCCGGAGTAAACGGCTTCGCCCAGGGAGCCGACGCGCGCTGAATCGGAGCTGATGTTGACGATGGAGCCGCCGCCCCGTGCCTTCATGTGGGGCAGCACCGCATAACAGGAATTGAGCACGCCGCGGTAGTTGATTGCGATGATGCGGTCCCACAGCTCAGGCGTGCTTTTGAGGAAGGGCAGAAGGCGGTCCCAGCCGGCATTGTTGACCAGCACATCCACTCCGCCGAAGCGGTCCGCTGCTGCCTCCGCCGCGGCCTGCATGTCTTCCAGACGGGTCACGTCTGCCCCCTGCGCCTCTACCCGGCGGCCGGTCTCTTTGTGCAGGCGGCAAGCGGTGGCCTGGGCGTCTTCCTGGCGCAGGTCGGCGATGAGCAAATCGGCGCCGGCGATTGCCAGGGCGCGACTGATGGCGGCGCCGATACCGCGGGCGCCGCCGGTGACCATTGCGACTTTGCCACTCAGATTCATCTTGCTGTTTCGCGGCCGGGGGCGGCCGCGCCACAAAGCTCCTGCGCCGGTTCCTGCAGCTGGAACAGTTTGGCCGCGTTCTCGTAAAGCAACTTCCGCCTGGTTTCCGGCTTGAGCCCAAGTTGCTCGATCTGGCTGAGGCTCTCCTGCCAGGGCAAGCCGTTGGTGCCCCACAAGCAGCGGTCCTGGCCCAAGCGGCTGTTGATGAATTGCAAAATGGGCGGGGAAAGATATTTGGGCATCCAGGCGTCCACACCCAGCCACACGTTGTCCCACTTGTAGCAGACGGAAATCAGCTCCTCCACCCAGGGCCAGCCGGTGTGCGCGCCCACTAGTTTCAGATCCGGAAAATCGCAAGCCACCCGGTCCAGGTACATGGGGCGGGCGCAATCGCTGGGCATGGCCTCGAGCACGTGCCCCACCTGCAGCGACACCGGTACGTCCAGTTCCACGCACTTGGCATACAGCGGGTACATCTTGGGGTCGTGCAGGGGAATGTCGAAGCCGTAAATATGGACATAAACGCCGCGAAAGCCGTGCTGTGTGACCGCGGTTTCAATTTCGCGCAGGCTCTCGCTGATGCGGAAAGGATCGTAGCCGGCAAGGCCGCTGAAACGGTCAGGATAACTTTGGGTGTACTGCAGCACCTCCTCCAGGCGCGTGTCCATGTACATCCACTTGCGCCGGTAGGACCACATTTTGCATTGGGCGATGAGGACCCTCTGTACGCCGGCGGCATCCATGCGGGCCAGCATGTCGGGCAGGGAAGGGAACTGGGGCAGGCCGCCAATGGCGCGCTCCATGCGGCAGATGAGTTCGCCTTCTTTGGCCTGATTCCAGCGGGCGATAAACTCCGGAGTAGCCACGTAATACATGAAATCAATGGCCTGGAAGGGAGCTGTGCCGGCTGCCATATGGTGTGGCAGCATAGCGCCGCGCTGACACAAGGGTCGGTGATGCATATCACACATGCACGTGATGTCATGCGCGCAGCTCTCCCGGCTGGCCCGCCAATTGTGACGCATGACCGTGACCGAGACCGCAAGAGGCGCTAGTCTCAGAACGGGAGTGTGAGAGATGTGCCTGGCTATCCCGGGCCGGATACTGGAAATCAGCATGGCCGAGGGCGTGCGGGTCGGCCGCCTCGAGTTCGGCGGCATTGTGCGCCAGGCCTGCCTCGACTTCGTGCCCGAATCGGTGGTGGGCGATTACGTGATGGTGCATGTCGGCTTTGCCATCAGCCGCGTGGACAGGGAGGAAGCCGAACGCACTTACGCGACGCTGAAGAGCGCGGGCCTGCTGGAGCAGGAGCTCTCGCCGGAAGCAATGTGAGGCGCGGGCAGCCCGGGGCATCTCTGAGCCCCGGTATTTTCCAGCGTGATTCGCCTGACATCACCCGTCCTTGTGACCCGAATCACCGCCACTTGTGTCCATACGAAACTAAAGTGAAGGCAGGAGGCGGACCGCGCGAGTTGGCGGCAGCTTCTCTCCTCCGCTCCGCGGCCAGCTCCTCAATAGCGATGAAATACGTGGACGAATACCGCGACCGGCGTATCGCTCTGGCCCTGGCAGGCGAAGTTGCGCGCCGCGCTACGCGCGACTGGGTGCTGATGGAGATTTGCGGCGGCCAGACCCACACCATCATGCGCTACGGCCTGGACGAGCTGCTGCCACCCTGCATTCACCTGGTGCACGGGCCCGGCTGCCCCGTTTGCGTCACGCCCCTGGAGACAATTGACAAGGCTGTTGACCTGGCTTCGCGGCCTGAAGTCACGCTGGTTTCCTACGGTGACATGCTGCGGGTCCCGGGGTCGCGCTCCGATCTGTTCCACGTAAAAGCAGCGGGCGGGGATGTGCGGATTGTCTATTCGCCCATGGGCGCGGTGAAAATTGCCGCCGCCGAACCGCAGCGCAAAGTTGTGTTCTTCGCCGTAGGTTTTGAAACCACTGCCCCTCCCAATGCCATGGCCGTATGGCAGGCGCGGCGCTTGGGCTTGGAAAACTTCTTCCTATTGGTTTCGCATGTGCTGGTGCCTCCGGCCATCCGCCTTCTGCTGCGTTCGCCGGAGAACCAGGTTCAGGGATTTATCGCCCCCGGACACGTCTGCACGGTCATGGGTTACCGGCAATACGATCAGCTGGCGCGGGAATTCCACGTACCCATCGTGGTGGGCGGCTTCGAGCCGGTGGACCTGTTGGAAGCGATTTCCATGCTGGTGACGCAACTCGAGGCTGGGCGCGCTGTCGCGGAAAACCAGTACGCACGCTCGGTGAGTTATTGCGGCAACACCGCCGCACAGCAGATTGTGGAGCTGGTTTTCGAGGTGTGCGACAGCAAATGGCGTGGCTTGGGAGCTATTCCGCAGAGCGGGCTCCGCTTGCGGCCGGTGTTCGCGGCGCACGACGCCGAGAAAGCATTCGGACTGGGGGAAATCACAATACCGGAGCCGCCCGAATGCATCAGCGCGCAGGTCCTGCAGGGGCTAAGGCGGCCCACCGAATGTCCGGCGTTCGCCGGCCGCTGCACGCCGCAGAGTCCGCTGGGCGCGCCCATGGTTTCCGCAGAGGGAGCTTGCGCCGCTTACTACCACTACCGGCGGCACGCTGCTCCAGTTTCGAGGCCAGGCAATGGCTGAGGAATCTAAAATCGTCGCGACGCTCACCTGCCCGAGATCGCTGCCCGCCGGCGAAACCGTGCTCTTGGGACACGGCAGCGGAGGCCGGCTCACCTCGGAGCTGATTCGCGAGCTGTTCCTGCCCGCCTTCGACAGCGCCGCCCTGGCCCGCCTCGACGACCAGGCGGTGGTCAGCGTGAACGGCTGCCGACTGGCGTTTACTACCGACTCGTTCGTGGTTAAGCCGCTGTTCTTTCCCGGCGGCGACATTGGCTCTCTGGCGGTGCACGGCACAGTTAATGATTTAGCTATGGGCGGGGCCACGCCGCTGTTCCTCAGCGCGGCATTCATCATCGAAGAAGGTTTCTCGATGGAGGAGTTGCGCCGCATCGTGGCCTCATTCCGCGAGGCAGCGCGCACAGCCGGCATAGAAGTGGTGACCGGCGATACCAAGGTGGTGGAGCGGGGAAGCGGCGATGGGTTGTTTATCAACACTTCCGGGATTGGGCTGGTGCCGCCTGGCCTGGCGCTCTCCGCCAACCAGGCGCGGCCGGGCGACCGCGTTCTGCTCAGCGGTCCCATCGGCGACCACGGCATGGCCATCATGGCGCAGCGTGAAGGTCTGGAGTTCGAAACTACCATCCACAGCGATAGTGCCGCCCTGCACGGGCTGGTAGGCGAAATGCTGAAAGTTACGGGCGACATCCGCTGCATGCGCGACCCCACGCGGGGCGGCCTGGCCAGCGCGCTCAACGAAATCGCCGGGCAGTCGCAGGTGGGAATCGAACTGGAGGAGAGCGCCATCTTCATTCATGAAGAAGTGCGCGGCGCCTGCGAAATTCTGGGACTCGATCCCATGTACGTTGCCAACGAGGGCAAGCTGATCGCCATCGTGGCGCCGGAAGCCGAGGAAGGTGTATTGCAGGCGATGCGGGGCCATGCTTTGGGCCGGGAATCGCAGGTGATCGGCACAGTAAGGCGTGACAATCCCGGCTTGGTTACGATGCGCACGGTGCTGGGCACAACGCGCGTGGTGGACATGCTGGCGGGCGATCAGTTGCCGCGCATCTGTTGAGGCACTTATGCACGAGCTGGGTATTGCCGCTTCGGTGCTGCAGGAGGCGCAACAGGAGGCGCAGCGGCATCCGGGAACGCGTTTACGCAAGATAAAGGTACGCGTGGGGGAGCTCTCGGGGGTTAATCCGGAAGCTCTCAGCTTCAGCTTTGAAGTGCTCGTGCGGGACGCCCGGCTGGAGCCGCTGGAGCTGGAAATCGAAACCTGCCCCCGCCGGCAGCGCTGCCCGGCTTGCCAGCAGACGTTCACGGTCGCGGAGTACGACCTGCGGTGTCCCGGCTGCGGAACGGCGGAAACTGAGTTTGCCAGCGGAGACGAGCTGGAGCTGGCTTCGCTCGAAATGGAGGACTATGAGCCAACTGCCGTTGGAGCGAAAAGTTCTTAGCGAAAACGACCGCATTGCCACCGAGCTGCGGCGGCGGTTCGCCGATCAGGGCGTGCTCTGCCTGAACCTTATCAGTTCTCCGGGCTCGGGCAAAACCACACTGCTGGAGCGCACGCTGGAAGCCTTTCCGCCCAGCACGCGCGTGGCCGTGCTCACGGGCGACATTCAGACGGAGAACGACGCCGCCCGCCTGCGCCGCTTCGGCTTTCCGGTGCGCCAGATCACCACCGGCGGCACGTGCCACCTGGACGCGCGCATGATCGAGCGTGCCCTGGCAGATTGGCGTTCGGTTTCCTGCGATCTCCTGTTTATCGAGAACGTGGGTAACCTGGTGTGCCCGGCCAGCTACGACCTGGGCGAAGCGGCCAAGGTCGTGGTGCTCAGCGTCACCGAAGGGGAAGACAAGCCGCTGAAGTATCCCGCCATTTTCCTGAAATCCAAACTGCTGGTGCTGAGTAAGATTGACCTGCTTCCCTATGTTCCCTTCGACATGGCTGCGGCCGAACATAATGCCCGCGTCATTCATCCCGAAATCGACGTGGTGAAGCTTTCCTGCCTGACGGGAGCCGGTCTGGAGCAGTGGCGAGCGTGGATCGAAGAGCGTTGCCATGAACTGCAGTCGTTACGAGGCGCAGTGGTGACTTGAATGGTGGTGCGCAAGCAAATCGCCGTCTCGGGCATCGTGCAGGGGGTGGGTTTCCGGCCCTATGTGTATCGCCTGGCGAGCGAACGGCAACTGCACGGCAGCGTGCGCAATACGGCGGCGGGTGTCATTATCGAAATTCAGGGCCCGGGAGAGGCGGTGGAGAATTTTCTCCTCCGCCTGCCGGCCGAAGCGCCTCCTCTGGCGCGCATCACCGGCGTGGATGTGCGCGACCTGCCCTGCAATGGCGAGTTGAGGTTCCGGATTGTCTGCAGCGGGCCGCAGGAGAAGATTCGTACCCTGATCTCGCCCGATGTGGCCGTTTGTGGCGATTGCCTGCGCGAGCTGTTCGATCCCACCGACCGACGCTACAAGTATCCTTTCATCAACTGCACCAACTGCGGGCCGCGCTTCACGATTGTTCGCGGCATACCCTACGATCGCCCGCTGACCTCGATGGTCGGGTTCACTATGTGCCCGGTGTGCCGGCAGGAATATGGAGACCCTCGCGACCGCCGCTTTCATGCTCAGCCGAACGCGTGCTGGCAGTGCGGGCCGCAGGTGGAATTGTGGGATCGGGCGGGAGCCGCGGTTTTGGCCGCCGACGTTATCCATGAAGCTGCCCAGAAATTGCAGCAGGGCGCGGTGGTGGCCATCAAAGGCTTGGGCGGGTTCCATCTGGCGGTGGATGCGACTAACGCCGCCGCGGTAGCACGATTGCGTGAGCGCAAACGGCGAGTGGAGAAACCGTTCGCCGTGATGGCGCCCAGCCTGGAAGTGGCCGAAGCATATTGCGAGGTGGACGAACCGGCGCGCGCGGAGCTGTCGTCGCCACAGCGGCCCATTGTTCTGCTGCGCAGGAAAGATCCATGTGCCATCGCCGATGCCGTAGCGCCGTTCAACCGCGACCTCGGTCTTTTCCTGCCTTATACGCCGCTGCATTATCTTCTGCTGGCGGAAGGCGAATTTTCCGCCCTGGTGATGACCAGCGGTAACCGCAGTGAAGAGCCGATTGCCATTGACAATGCCGAAGTGGTCGAGCGGCTGCATGACGTGGCCGACTTTTTCCTGGTGCACAACCGCGACATCCTGCTGCGCTGTGACGATTCCGTAGTTCGCATTTCGGGTGGTCGGGTCCGCCAGATGAGGCGCTCCCGCGGCTATGTTCCTGTGCCGGTGTTCCTGGGAGAAGATGTGCCGCCGGTTCTGGCCGTGGGAGGCGAACTGAAGAACACCATTTGCCTTACCCAGGGCCGGCACGCGTTTCTGAGCCAGCACGTGGGCGACCTGGAGAATTTGCAAGCACACAAGTTTTTGGCAGAAGCGATTGCGCACCTCGAAACAGTGCTAGAGATTCAGCCGCAAGCGGTGGCGCATGACCTGCACCCTGATTATTTCTCCACCAGTTGGGCGCGAAGGCACAAAGACTTGCCGCTGGTTGGGGTGCAGCATCATCACGCCCACATCGCCAGTTGCATGGCGGAAAACGGGCTGGACGGGCGCGTGATCGGCATTGCCCTGGATGGCACCGGCTACGGCATCGATGGTTGCATTTGGGGCGCCGAACTACTGCTGGCCAATTATTGCGATTTCGAACGCGCCGGCCACCTGGAGTATGTTCCCATGCCGGGAGGCGAAGCTGCGGTACGCGAGCCCTGGCGTATGGCCGTCAGCTATCTGTATCGGCATTTTGGGCGTGACTTCCTGCATTTACGGATTCCCTTTTTCCAACAGCTCGACCCTGCCAAGCTGAAGGTTCTGCTGCAGGCCATGGAACACCACATTAACTCCCCCCTGACCTCCAGTTGTGGCCGCCTGTTTGACGCTGTGGCTGCGCTGGCCGGAATCCGACAGCAGGTGAACTACGGGGCGCAAGCAGCCATCGAGCTGGAAATGGCGATGGATAGCGGCGCCGATGAACCAGGCTACGTGCTGGAAATCGCAGAGGAGAACGGGCAGCTCATCTTCAGCACGCTCAGGTTATTTGTTGAGCTGCTGGCCGACCTGGAGAGGTCTACGCCGGCCGGCATCATCAGCGCGCGCTTCCACCTTGGCCTGGTTGAGGCTTTGGCGAAGGCCGCCGAAATTCTACGCCGCCGAACCGGGCTGGAGCGCGTCTGCCTGAGCGGAGGCAGCTTCAACAACCGCTTCTTGCTGGAACACCTGCAGGCCCATTTGCGAGGCGCGGGATTGCAGGTGTTCACACAGGCCGAGGTTCCGGCCGGAGATGGCGGGCTCAGTCTGGGGCAGGCGCTGGTGGCCGCTCACCGGCTCCGTTCCAGATGAGACACGCTGTTGCTTCGAGACGTTGCAAGCAACGCCTCTACCCACATGCGTCGGCACTACACAGCCGCTACCGGGTGCTGATCCTGTGGTGTAGAAACGGGTAGCTTACAAGTACACGTTTCTTGCCGCCCGTATGGTAGTATCCGGCCAACCGCAGCCCTGTTGCCCGGAGGTTTTATGCCCGGTGTCGTACTGCAGCCGCTGAACCTCGGCGAACTGCTCGACCGCATGTTCAGCCTCTATCGCAAGAACTTCCTGCTGTTCTTCGGCATCATGCTGCTGCCCTCGTTGCTGGCCATGGCTTCGGGCATCCTCATGGCAGTTTTTCGTTCGCCAATGGTTGCGCCCGCATCGGGTGCTGCGAAGGTCAACCCGGTAATTATCGGCAGCGCCGTCGGCGGTTTTGTGGTGGCCATGGTGGCGTACTGGATTGTGTACGCCGTTGCCCTGGGAGCCAGCACCTTCGCCGTATCCGATGTTTACCTGGGCAGAACAGCTACCATCGCCGCTTCCTATCGCCGCATCCGCGGGCGCATCGGGCGGCTATTCTGGCTCATGTTCCTGGTTTCCTTGCGGGTGTTCGGGGTGTTTGTGTTGTTGATGCTCGGCTTTGCGATATTCATCCCCTTGCTGACCAGTCGCGGCCCGTCGGCTGGCGTGGCGGGCATCATAGCCATCCTTATGATGCTGGTGCTTTTTCCCGTCGTATTCGGACTTAGCATCTGGCTGATGCTCCGCTACAGCGTGTGCATTCCCAGCATGGTTCTGGAGGATCTGCGTGCTGGGCAGGCCATCCGGCGCAGCGCCCAACTCATGAAGGGCAACTACCTGCGCTGCTTTCTGCTATTGATGCTGACCGTTGTCATCACTTATGTAAGCCTGACCATTTTCCAGGGACCGTTCTACATCGCTATGATTCTGACCGCGCAACACGGGCAAATAGCCATCTGGCTGCTCTCTCTCAGTTCCGTGTTTGGCGCGCTGGGAGGGGCGCTCTCCGCGCCTCTCATCATGATAGGGTTGGTGCTTCTGTATTACGATATCCGGGTCCGCAAAGAGGCCTTCGATCTGCAATTGATGATGTCACTCGTGGACCATGGCGGGGCGCAGCCTGTTTCAGGAGCGGCAGCTGCGGCGCCCAGTACTTAACATGTCGCTTCCTTCCCGGAAAACTGGCTGCGCGCTTGTCCTGTCGCTTGTGCTGGGGCTGACGGCGGGGGTTCGCGCCCAGATGGCCAGCGCTGCCACCGACCTGCGTGCCTACGTTGCCGATTTAGAGAACTGGTCGCAAGCTGTAGCTCAATTACCCGTCCATCCCGAGAATTCAGCCGCGCTGCGTCGCTCGGTTCCACTCAAGCTTGAAGTGCAAAATGGTGGCCAGCATTTCGCCATTTCGAACACCTGGCTGGTGCTGGCCCTGGTTCACTTCGAAAACGACGCTCACCGGCGTGCGGACATCCAGCAAGAGATAGCGCAGAGGCTGCAATGGGAGCTGCAGCAGGCGCGGGGGCTAAGTGACCCCGGGGAGGCGCCCTCATCACAGGCGGCACGGGCCCAGCTCGCCGCCGTGCTCAGCCGGCGGGAGTTCCGCTTTGTGCGGCCGCCGAGCTGGTGGGACCCGATGTGGGCCCGGGTGTGGCGTTGGATCGGCCGCCAATTCGACAAGTTGATGACCCGCCTGCATTTGAAGCCGGCAGTCAGCAATGTGCTTTCCTGGATCCTGTTGAGCGTGGCCTTTCTCCTGCTGGCGTTCATACTCTGGCGGAACCTGCGGCGCGCTTCGCGCGGCATGACAGGCCTGGGCTTGCAGGCGCCCGCCTCCAATGCATGGGGCTGGCGGCAGTGGGCGGATGCCGCCCGGGCCGCGATCGCCGAGCAGCGCTATCGTGATGCGGTT
>DATJFA010000554.1:0-4541 GCA_035496015.1 Terriglobales bacterium
GGTCCCAGATGTTCAGGCGGCGGTAGACAACGCCCAAGTCAAAGTAGCGCCGGAAAAGCCGCAGGCTGGAGAAATCGTGGGTATGGTAAACAGCGGCCTCCGGTTCATAAACGATTTTCCAGCCGGCATCCAGGATGCGGGTGGCGATGGCCACGTCCTCGCAGACATTCAGGTCCTGAGGAAAACGACTCTGCTGCCACACCTGCTTGCGAATGGCACAGTTCACGGTGGAGAAGTGGTAGTAACGGTATCCCAGCTCCGCTTTGCAGGCGGCGCTCTTGACCAGGCGCGTATCGCCATACATGGTGCTGAGAACGCCTTGCCGCTCAATGCTGGCATCCGGCCGCGGCACATGGCGGCCATATACCGCGCCCACGGTGCTGTCTTCAAAGTTGCGCAGCAGCGCACCCAGCCAGCCGGGCGAACAAGGAAGCGCGTCCGCCGCCAGGTAAACCAGATATTCCCCCTGTGCCAGTTCCGCCGCCAGGTTGCGAGTGCGGGCGTGATGGAAGGATTCGGCGGCTATGCGGTAGAGCTGCACAGGATAACGGCCGGCGATCTGGACCGTGTGGTCGCTGGAGCCGGAATCAATGAGGATTACCTCGGGCCTGCCCGGCGACTCCTGAGAAAGCACAGCCTCCAGGCAGTGGCTGATGTTGCGCGCCTCATTTTTAGTGAGAATCAGGACTGAAGCAGTGGCCCTCGCCACAGCGGGCGGCGCATGTTTCTCCACGTGCGGACCAGACACGGGCCTTGCGGTTGATGATGCCAGCCGCACTGCGGACGCCAGTCTGCTTGGTGTGCTCATGTGCTGCTTGTTGCAACGAGACAGACACCTTCGTGGATTCCCGCGTTACGTAATTTTCTCGCCACATCTTTCCTTGTAACTTCCCTGGCGGTGTCCGGTCAGAACAGCACGACGCGATGGAGCTGACAATTCACGCTACTGGTGTGATGGAGCGCCGGTTACTGGGCGCGTCAGACGGCCGGTAGGGGCAAGAATGCGGAATTCCAAAAAAATCGTCTTTTTCTTCCCCTCATTTTCCAGCATGGAAGCCACGGCTCCGCTGGGATTGCTGGCCATATCTACGCCGTTGCTGCGCGCGGGATACGACGTGCGCATTATTGACTCCACCATTACGCCCAACTTCAAACAGCGTGTGCTCAGCGAAGCTGCCGACGCACTTTGTTTGGGTGTTTCGTTGGTGACCGGGCCGATGATCCGGGAGACGGTGGAAATAGCCAAGGCAGCCAAGGCGGCCGATTCTGCGCTGCCGGTGATTTTGGGAGGCTGGCACCCATCGTTGCTGCCGGGCCAGACCCTGGCCGCGGAATTTGTGGATATCGTCGTTTGCGGGCAAGGCGAAGACACCATGCTGCAACTGGCCCAGCATCTCGAGGCCGGCGAGGCCCTGGATGATGTTTCGGGCATAGGTTTTAAGCGTGATGGCAAGCTGGTGTTCACCGTGCCGCGTCCGCTGCGGCCACTCGCCGATATGCCGCCGAAGGCGTATCACCTGGCCGATTTCGATGCCTACGAGCGGGTGTGTGGCCGGCGCTGGGCCATGTACACCTCCAGCCTGGCGTGCCCGTTCAACTGCGCCTATTGCACCAACGCCGGTGTTTATGGGCGAAAGTGGAACGCTTTGTCGCCGGAGCAGTTCGTCGAGGAGACGGTTGACTTGACCCGCCGTTACCGGCTGGAACTGCTGTGGGTGGTGGATGACAACTTTCTGGTTGATCTCGACCGGGCGTGCCTGATCGGCGAAGGCCTGGTCCGAGCCGGGGCCAGTTTTAAGTGGAGCATTCAAGCCACCACCAATCTGGTGGCGCGCCTCAGCCTGGAAGACCTGAAGCTCCTGCGCCGCGCCGGGCTGCAGCAGATTTGCCAGGGAGCAGAATCGGCGTCACGCAAGGTCCTGGATGCCATGAACAAGGACTTTCAGGATCTGGAATCCATTCACGAATCGGCCGAGCGCTGCCTGCAGGCCGGGATCCGGCCTTCCTACAACATCATTTTTGCGTTTCCGGGAGAAGGGCCGGAAGAGCGCCGGGAAACCGTGCGCTTCATGCTGGACATGTGCCGGCATTACCCCGGGGCGGAATTCTGGACCAACATTTTCACTCCCTACCCGGGAGCGCCGGTGATGGCCAGGGCCAAGGAGATTGGACTGGATCTGCCCACGTCATTCGAAGGCTGGGCTGATTTTTTCCCGCGCTACACCGTGCTGCCCTGGCTGAAGGGCAAAGAGCACCGGCGCCTGCAGGTGATGCGCGACTACCTGCGCATGGCGTTCGATCGCGTGCCGATCGCGGCGCAGCGCGAGAACCGCGCCATCCACGCGGTGCAGCGAGCCATCAGCGCGCCCGCTCGCTGGCGGTTGGATCACGATTTCTATGCCCTCCCTGTGGAACTGTGGGTCCATCGTCATTTGAAACGCTGGAAGCTGGCCGTTAAGCCGAGTGTGGACGCCAAGCGTCTCGAACCTGCTCCGGCTACTTGCTGAAGAAGGATGGCAGTGAAGAACAAGGTCGTGCTTTTCTATCCCCGGTACGATGGCCCGCCGCTGAGCGCGCCCGCGTGCCTTTTGGCGCTGGCGTCGCCGTTGCTGGACGCAGGTTATCGTGTAGCGGTTATTGATGCCGCTCTGGGCGGGGATTTTGAAGGCAAAATTGCGCGGGAGGTGGCCGACCCAGAGACGGTCTGCCTGGGAATTTCCGTGTTGACGGGACCCATGATTCGCGGAGCGATCCGCGTGGCGCGCCGCACCAAGCAGCAGCATCCGCATCTGCCGGTCATTTTCGGCGGCTGGCATCCCACGCTTTTGCCCGAGCAGACACTGCAGCCGGATTTTGTGGATGCCATTGTTCGCGGGCAGGGAGAACTGACCTTCGTCGAAGTTGTGCAGCGGCTAGCCCATAGGGATGGGCTGGAAGGCGTGCGCGGCACTTCCCACAAGAGCAACGGCAAAGTAGTAAACGAAGCCGAGCGGCCGGTGGTGAACATCAACCAGTTGCCGCTGCCGGCTTATCACCTGGCTGATCACGACGCCTATGCTCGCATCTGCGGCGTGCGCAAACTGGCATATGCCACCAGCGTTGGCTGCCCCTATGCGTGCCACTACTGCACGGATCAAGTGTTTTATAACCGGCGCTTTAACGCACTCACCGCTTCGCGCACCGTGGCGGAGATGGTGGAGTTGGCGCAGCGCTACCGCGCCGAAGAAATCGCGCTGCTGGATTCCAACTTTCCCGTGGACGTGCACCGCGCGGTGGCCATTGCCCGCGGCATCCTCAATTCCGGCGTGCGGTTTCGCTGGACCTTCCAGGCCTCCACCGATTTTCTGTGTCGCATGAGCGACGAAGAGGTTCAGGTGCTCGCCGCCAGCGGCGTTACCCACATGGGCTTCGGCACCGAATCGGCCTCTCTCGAAGTACTGGCGCTCATGAACAAAAAGCACCAGCGCATTGACCAGATGTATGAGACCGCACGGAAGGCGCAAGGAGCCGGCATCCATCTCACATTCAATCTGATTTTCGGTTATCCCGGCGAGACCGAGGCCGACCGCATCGAAACCTTCCGCATAATGGGAGACATCGCTCGGCAATTCTGGAACGTCAGCTTTTCGCCCAACATTTTCACCCCCTACCCCGGGATAGACATTTGGCCGCAGCTACGGGAACTGGGCGTGCACGAGCCACAAACGTTAGAGGAATGGGTAGAGCTGCCGCTGGGGCAGAACATTTTGCCCTGGCTGCAGGGCGAAGAACTGCGGCGGCTGCGCAGCATGCTGGAATTTTTCCTGCTGCACAACCAGATTCGCAAAGCCACGAAAAACTCCCCCTGGCTGCGGACCGGATTGCGCCGCATGCTGACGGCGCCTGTGCGCTGGCGGGTACGCACCAACCATCTGGCATTTCCCTGGGAGCTCTGGCTGGCGCGGGGCGCGGAAAAGCTGGTCACACGGCGCTCGCTGCTCACCGGGCAGCCACTCGGCCACAGCATGGATGAGGTCTGCTGATGCAGGAGGCAACGCTTGGTTGATGTCCTGCTAACCCATTCTTACCACCTGTTCTACGACCGGAAACAGGTGCGCAAGATGCAACCGTACCCCCCTCTGGGGACGTTATACGCCGCTGCCTTGCTGCGCCAGCACGGCTTTTCGGTGGCCGTGTTCGATACCATGCTCAACGATCCCGAAGAGGGCTTCGCCGCCGCCCTCGCCCGATACCGCCCGCAGTTGGTCGCCATCTACGAAGACAGCTTCTATTTTCTTTCCAAGATGTGCCTTACCCGCATGCGCGAGGTGGCGTTCCACATGATCCGCACCGCCGGGGCGGCTGGAATTCCCGTAGTTGTGAACGGATCGGATGCCTCCGACAACGCTCAGGAATACTTGCAGCACGGCTGCGAGTGCGTGCTGCTGGGCGAAGCGGAACACACGCTGCTGGAGGTGATTCAGGCGCGGCTCGGGCCGTACTGGCCGAACTGGGACCGCATCCCCGGCATTGCTTTCTTGCGCGCGCCTGACGGCAACCTG
>DATJFA010000555.1:0-4018 GCA_035496015.1 Terriglobales bacterium
GCGGCTTCCGCCAGCGGCGACCCGGCACATTCACCTATGGCCGGCATCCTGCGCGCGTTTGACGCAACCAATCTGGCCAACGAAATCTGGGACAGCAACCAGAACAGCGCTCGTGACAAGCCCGGAAGCTACGCCAAATATGTCTCCCCGGTGATCGCTAACGGGAAAGTGTACCTAGCGACCGTCTCCGGCGAGGTGGCAGTTTATGGTCTGCTCGCGCCGCCGGATTTCACGCTGGAAGCTGCGCCGGGCTCCTCCTCGGTGACGGCGGGAGGGACGGTCACATACACGCTGTCAGTAATCCCACAGAGTGGGTTCAATACCACCGTATCCCTGAGCTGTTCCGGTCCTACTGGTGTGGGAATTAGCTGCAGGGTGGATTCATCAGTCGCGCCCACCGGGGCTCCCGCTACCGCGAAGCTGAGCGCGACCACCACAGGCCCGGCTGCGGCGCTCAAAAACTCTCGGCACATTTTGCCACTCTATGCCACATTTCTGTTACTGCCCGCGATTTTCCTACAAACGTGGCGAGCGCCGCAGAATCGCAAGCTGCGCCACACACTCAACTGTGTAGCCATAGTTCTGCTGTTTATGGTGGCTAGCTGCGGCGGTGGTGGCACCTCCAAAGGGCCAGGTGGCGTCGGCGTTACACCTGCCGGAACCTACACCGTCAAGGTAAGCGGCAGCTCTGGCTCTCTGAGCCGCACCACCGCAGTCACTCTCACCGTGCAATGACGCCGCATTTCTGAGGACGATCTCACGTCGCAGTTCAAGCAGCTTTCAGGTGTGCTTCTGCCCGTATCCCAGCAGTCCATTCTTAGTTTCTACGGCCAACTCCCTGCATCCCGAGACACGGCTGCGGCTGGCGCAGGGCGGCCTGGAGGTGGTGGTCCGCTACCCGGTGGAACTCGACGAAGCCGACAAAATTGACGATCGGGTTGCGCGCGAGGTTCTGGATGCCATCAATCGCTCTCCCAAGCTTAAGCTGGTCGGATCGGGCACTCCCAATATTCAGGCGGTACACGAGGGCAAGCCGGCCGGCGCTTGACCATAACCTCTGTGACGCGCCTCACCGTTTTCTCCTGAGCGGTTCGCAAACAATTTAGGCAGCGCTCGCACCGCGGGGGCGCACTTATGCATGTTGTGGAGGATCATTTATGTCTTCGCGCCGAATTCTCTGGACACTTTTCCTGGTATTGATTGTTGGCGGCGTGCTTTTGCTGTACCGCGGAACTGAAAAACAGGCCCCAGCCGCGCCCCTCGGAGCCACGCTGCAGATTGCGCACCCACTTGGTCTTCCAGCCGTGGCTGTGCCTGCCGATAATCCTCCGACGGCCGCCGCCATCGAGTTGGGCAGGCAGCTGTATTACGATCCCGTCCTCTCCGTCGACAATTCGATTTCCTGCGCCACCTGCCACCATCCTGATTACGGCTTCGCCGATGGTAAGTCCTTCTCTAATGGCGTGAGGGCGCAGAAAGGTACGCGCAACTCGCCCACCGTATTGAACACAGCCTATTTCAATACTCTCTTCTGGGACGGCCGGGCCGCGACTCTGGAAGAACAGGCGGCGGGCCCCGTCCAGAATCCGGTAGAAATGGGTCACTCGCTTAAGGGCGTGGAAAACAAGCTCATGCGCTATCCCGCGTATCGGGACGCTTTCACCAGAGCCTTTGGATCCGGTCACGTCACCTTTGAAATGGTAGCCAGGGCCATTGCCAGCTTCGAGCGCACTCTGGTGAGCGGCAACTCGCCTTTCGACCGCTACTACTACGGGCACGAAGAGAATGCCCTCAGTGCATCAGCCAAGCGCGGATTGCTGGTCTTTACCCGCGCTGATAAAGGTAACTGCGCAGCCTGCCACGAAATAGGAAAGGATTACGCGCTTTTT
This sequence comes from Terriglobales bacterium, assembly GCA_035496015.1. Taxonomy (GTDB): domain Bacteria; phylum Acidobacteriota; class Terriglobia; order Terriglobales; family Acidobacteriaceae; genus JAICWP01. The sequence continues at coordinate 1,890 of DATJFA010000555.1, forward strand.
ACCGACAACAAGTTTCATAACGTGGGCGTGGGTGTTCACAATGAGCAGCCCACGGACCTGGGGCGCTGGGCGGTCACTAAGAATGACGCCGATCGGGGCGCGTTTCGCACTCCCACTTTGCGAAACATCGCACGAACCGGCCCATATATGCACGACGGCAGCTTGAAAACGCTGAAGGAAGTGGTGGACTTCTACATCGGGGCGGGGAATTCTAACCCCTATCTGGACAAGCGCATCAAGCCGCTGGACTTTTTAACGGGACAGGAGCGGGCTGACCTGGTCGCATTCCTGGAATCCTTGACAGGAGAGACTCCTGCGAACGTGGGTGAACCACAAAATCGTGCTGGCGCGGCGCACTCACTTCCTCAGCAGCTCGGGGGTGAAAATCCTGACAGTGACTAAGAGGGCAACCTTAGTTCTGCTAGGCAAAAAACTCTACAGAGTCGTTTTGACTTGACGGAATGCTTGGATAGGGCGGAGTCTCTTTATAGAGCAGTCCCGGGGCCGTCGCAGTAAAAATCTTTCGGAGGCGCTATCCCATGCTAAGGCCATTGCCGGAAGAGCAACAAGGTCTCCCGGATCACAACTTTCAGCTTCTGCAGGAAGAGGCGCGGATGATGGAAACGCGCCTGCGACGCAAAATGGTCATCAACCCCAAACGGCGTGCCGCGCCCCCGGCGGTAGGCAAACAGCCCGCAGCCATTTCCACAGCAGTACGCTTCTCCTCCCCCATGAACCTGGTCTTCGCTGTGCTTTCCAGTGCAACTTTTGGCTGGGTTGTTCACAACTGGCACGGCCGTTAACACAAGAAAAGGCGCAGCTTCCGGCCCCGGGATGCTGCGCCTTTTTTATTTTTCTCGCTTAGAACAACCGCCACAACTGCTTCAAATGATGGCTCTGCCGAAAGGCATGAGCGCCAATTCATACCTGTCCGATGTTGCTGGCCACAGCAGAAAAAGTGTTGTTGGCCTCAGATCCGATAAGCCGGATGGTGCCCACCACAATTACAAGTATGACCGCCAGCATGACCGCGTACTCGGCGATGTCCTGACCATCGTTCTCATCCCACATCCGGTGAATAAGTTGGACCACGTAGTTCTCCTGGGTTACAGAAGGGTTTCCCGCGACGAAGCGGCAACAGCGGGAGAATAGTAGCGGGGGGGACGACAACCTCGAATGGCACAATCGTCGCAATTCCCTGGCACAAACGTGCCAGGGAAGAAGCTCGCGAGGTAGAGAACTACTAACTGGAAGCCTGTTCCAGGGGGACCAGAGGCAGGTCCTGATGGACGGCGAAAAGAGCGAGTTCCAGCCGGGTGGATACTCCCAGCTTGTCGAAAATATTGCTGAGGTGATGTTTAACCGTGTCTTCGCTGATTTTGTAGTGAGCCGCAACGTCCTTATTGGTATAGCCCGCCACCACGGCGGAGACAATCTCCAGCTCGCGCGGCGTGAGCCCGAATTTCTTCTGCTTGGGGGCGGGAGGCGGAGCCAGCAGCCCGCGCAGGTATTCCACCAGGTTGGAGATGGTCTCGCGTCCCACCCAGTATTGTCCCGCCATGACTGCCCGAATGCTGTTCAGGAGCAACTGGGTAGCCGATTCCTTCAGCACCACGCCACGGGCGCCCAGTTGCAGGGCTTCCACGATCTGTTCTTTTTCCACTGCCGCAGTCAGCAGCAGGATTCGGACCGGGGTATCGCTGTTTCCCAGTTCGCGCACCGCTTCCAGCCCCGGATGCTTGGGCATAGCCAAGTCCAGGAGCAGCAGGTCGGGCTTGAGCTTCTTTGCCATGGCCACGGCCTCGGCGCCATCCGAGGCCTCGCCCACAACACGGAATCCCGGCTCGGTTTCCAGCAGGCGCCGCAATCCGTCGCGGAAGATGGGGTGGTCGTCAGCCAGCAGGATGCGCACAGGTTGTGAACTCTTATGCATAGGCAACGCGATGTTTTTGAGGAATCATGACATCCAGCCGCGAACCGTGGCCCGGAACGGATTCTACCGTGAGCTCACCTTCAATGGAACGTACCCGTTCCCGAATCACCGCCGGCCCCTTGTGCTGGCTTTCCAGCTCGGCTTGGGCGAGGCGGCCGGAGAACTCAAACCCATTGCCATCGTCCTGAATAACCAG
>DATJFA010000556.1:0-6483 GCA_035496015.1 Terriglobales bacterium
TCATGCCGACGATGGTCACGTTGCCGTCATGGCAAGAGAGGCAAGCGGCGGTATGGAACAGAGGATCGGTTGCGGTGTAGGTGGCCGTAGTGGTCAGGGTGCCGCCGCCGAAGGTGGAATAGGTGTTGGGGAAGAAATCACGGCCCCACAGATAGTTGACGCCGGTGGATGCATCGGTTCCGCCATTGCCCTGTGCTCCGGTATGTGGCGTATGGCACGTGGCGCAACCGTGCCCACCGAGATTGTGCGGTCCCAGGATGTCGACTTGAGCAAATGCTGCGCCCGAGAGGACCAGTGTCACCGCGATGAGGATAAACATTGCGTATTTCATGGTCTTAAGACCTCCGTATGTATTCACAGTCAACCGTGGTTGCTTTACTGCACCGGAGAGCGTGATTGGCGCCCGCCGATTTTTCGGCAGTTGCGGGTGATCGTCCCGTTTTTGCCGGAAGTGGCCCATTACTTCTTCTCTCCTGCTGTTTGCGGCTGTTTTGCTGCGACGGCTGCCGCCTTGCCTTGACGCTCCGCTTTCTCTGCCGCCGCCTCGGACTCGGTGGTGTAACGAAAAACCTGGATGCGACCCTTCAACTGCTCGCTGACGATGACCCGGTTCAGCTTGTCAATGGCCAGGCCGGTGGGCAGGCCAAGCTGGCCGGTCAGCATTCCCGGCGTGCCGAAATAAGCGAGCACGTGGCCCTGTTTATCGAAAATCTGGACCCGTCCCTGCATCGCGTCGGCGACCCAGACGTGGCCGTCGCCGTCAATGGCAACGCCCTTGGGGCGGGCAAAGTATCCGGGGCCGTCGCCCGCCTTGCCGAACATGCTGATGAAGTTGCCGTCGGCGTCGAAGATCTGAATGCGATTGTTGATGGTGTCGCTGACGTAGAGATTGCCGTCGGGATCAAGGGCGATGTTGGTCGGCTTAGCGAATACGCCGGGATCCTCGTCGCCTTCGCTCTTGGCCGGGCCGCCGATGGTGCGCAGCCGCTTGAAGCTGTCGGCGTCATAAACCAGCACGTGCTCTTTTTCAGTGTCGACCACGTAGAGCAGGCGGTTCTCGGGGTCGATTGCGACTCCGCCGGGCCGGACCAGTTCGTCGGCGCCGAATACCGCTTCCACCTTGTGGTTCGCGTCGAACACCGAAACCTGGTGCAGGGCGGCATCGGTCACGAACAGGCGGTCGTTGTCATCGAGGGCCAGTCCGACGATGTCTTTGAACTTGGCTTCCAGGCCGTTGCGGATGAAGTCGACCTTTTTGGTTTCGAGGTCGAAGATGAAGACCGCGGCCACGTAGGTGTCGGCCACGTAAACGCGTCCCTTGGAGTCAACCGCGACGCCGTAAGGCTTGGCAAGGTAGTGAACCAGTGAGACCTTGGTCACATCCTGCTGCTGCACACCGGCCAGGCGATCCATCCACTTCTGCTTCTTCTTTTTGTCGGGCTGGGCCGGCTCGGGAGGAGCCTGCTCGCCGCGCAGTTCGTTGAGCCAGCGGATGCGGGCGACGTCGGGCGGTTGCGGCCACACCAGCTTGCTGGTGTCAATGGTGGGCTGCTTGGGAGCTTCCTGCTGGGCCGGAACGTCTTTCTTCTTGTCTTTCTTGGCGTTGGCGTTGGGCGCGAAGCTCAACAGCATCAGCGCCGCCAGCAGCCACACGATCCAGGTAGAGAAGGTCGGTTTCGAGGTCATGGTCATGGTGGTCATTGCTGCGCTCCAACTCCGGTGTCGCCCGTGACGCCGATCATCTGCTGCTTGTGGCAGTCGCGGCAGAACTGCATGCCGGGCTTCTGATCTTTCACCAGCATGGCCCGCGCCGCGCCGGCGTGGGGTTGATGGCAGGTCAGGCAGCTGACCTGGTACTTCATCTTGGTCGGGTCCTGGGGATCGCGAATGCTTTCGACCGGATGGTTCTGGGTCGGATGTCCCAGGCCGTACTTGATCTCAAAGCGCATGGGCTGGGTCTTGGCGAAGTAGTCTTCCGGCAGGCGAACCTTGCCGTTGAAGATGCTGACCAGGTGCGTGTTCTCGATCTTGGCCGGCTTGGACTGGGTGCCGTGGCACTCGAGGCAGAGCGCGTTGCCGTCGGCGCGGAGCAGCTTTTGGCGCTCGCCGCCGTGAGGCTCGTGGCAGGTCGCGCATCCCTGTGAGAACGCCGGCTGGTGATGCACCTTCTTCTTAAGCAGCTCAGCCTGGTCGGTGTGGCAGCTCAGGCAGATGTTGACGGGGTCGGTCTTGGGCAGGCCCGGGGAGTTGGCGGCATGCGGGCTGTGGCAATCGGTGCAATCGCCCATCGCGCCGGGATGCTGCACCTTCGCGGTATCAATCAGCTTGGCCTTGTCGTCATGGCAGGTTACGCAGAGCGACTTCACGTCTTTCTGGGTCAGGACGACTTTTCCATCCTTCGCGGGCTCATGGCACATTTCGCAAGACTTGTCGGCGAAGGGAGGATGGGTGAACTTCGCCATCAGCTTGGGGCTGTCGGACTGATGAGGATCGTGGCAGCTTACGCAGTTGGCGGAGGCGAAAGGCTGATCGCGATGCGCCTTGGCGAGCGACGCGTCCTTGGCGTCATGGCAATCGAGGCAGAGCGCCGGGGCTGACTTCACCAGGTGGAAGTTGAATTCCATGGTGCCCTTGTCACCCGTCTTGTGGGTGGTGTGGCAGGTATCGCATCCCGCGTCGAGGGCGGCGTGGCGGCTGCCTTTCTCCGGAACATTCATGCCCTGGGTATGGCAGCTGAGGCAGAGATTTTCTTTTTCGCCGCCCGAGGTGGCCTTGAGCAACTGGAACTTGTTGTCGCTGGAGTGCGGGTCGTGGCACTTCACGCAGTCGCGGACCGCGGGGCTGTGCACCGGGCCCTTGATGTCGGCGGCGTTCTTGTCGGCATGGCAGGTGAGGCACAGGCCGTAGGTGGTGGTGGTGATCAGCTTGACCCGGGTTACATCTTTGTTAACCCGGACTTCGTGGCAACTGGTGCAGCCCATCGCGATCGCGGAGTGGACTGCCTTGCCCTTGGACTTCTCTTCGTGACAGGAGATGCAGGTCGCCGAATCGGTCTTGGGATCGAGCGGAACCGGATGCTTGGCAGCGAAGGCGGGAGCCGAGAGCACGGACAGGGCCAAAGCGGCCAAGGTGCGCAGGATCAGGCTCCGAACCGCCAGCTTTTTCGAGTTCGGGATGTTTGCGACAACTTTCACAACGGTCTCCGATAAGGACTTGTGCACGGGGAATTCCGTACTGAAGGAGACCGGAGGAAATCTGAACAGTGGCTGTAAATGCATGCAGCAAAAGAAGTTGATAGTGCGGGTAGCCTGGTGTTGCGATTTGTAACAGAGCCCGGTGCGGGCTTGAATGGGCCTTCTCCCACAGTGGGATTGGTGAAATGACCCAAGGAACCTGTGGGGAGGGGGGAGGGGCCAAAAAGAGGGTCTGAAATGGGATTTCTGGCTTGCATTCCGGTTCAGGGACTATTCGACGCCTCTGCAGACTGGCCGTGAAGGATGCGGGTCACGTCGGAATGTGACGGCTGCGCGTGGTGGCTGTGCCCTGGAACGGCGCGAGGCGGCAGGAAACCGCTTGCATGCGCCAATTTCCGGTGCGAACGGGCGGAAATGGGTGATATAGCCCACGCCGGGGATGCGGCGCCTGAGAGCAGGCGAGGTTAACTGGCTGAAATCGCAACCGGTTGGGTCGCTTGGTCCACTTGGCGGGCAACGTGCTTTTAATGCTCGCGAGGGAAAGGGACTCATATGGCTGGAACATCTCAATCCATGCGCCGCAAGTTGTGGCAGACCCTCAGTTCGATCAAGACGGGCGTGGTGCTGCTCATCGTGGTGGTGATCTTTTCGGCGGCGGGGACGCTCATCCTGCAACGCCCCATGACGGAAAACGACGACATGCAGCGGGCGTACTCGCCCGGCGCGCTGCGCTTTCTGGATGCTGTTGGGTTGACGGACGTATTTCACACCTGGTGGTTCCTCACGCTGCTGGTGCTGGTAAGCGCGAGCATCATTGCGGCGTCGATTGACCGGTTTCCGAACTCATGGCGATTCGTGGCCCGGCCTTACCGGGTGCCGGAGCCGACGTTCCGGCGGATGCTCGAGAACCAGAGGGAATTCGCCATCGCGAGCCCGGAAGCTGGACTGGCGCTGGCGGAGCGGGCATTTTCCAAGATTGGCCTGAAGCCGGAGCGGGTGAAGAACGAGAGCGGCGTGTCGTTATTCGCGCAGCGCAACGTGGCTTCGAACTTCGCGGTGTACATCGTGCACGCCAGCCTGCTGCTGATCTTCGTGGGCGGAATCGTGGACGCGATTTATGGCTGGCGGGGCTCGATGCAACTGACGCAGGGGCAGACGTCGGCAACGATTGAGCAACGCGACGGCAAGGTGCGCAACCTGGGATTCGCGCTGCGGTGCGAAAGCGCCGGGCAGCAGAACTATGCCGACGGAACTCCGAAGCGGTGGTGGTCGAAGCTGACGGTACTGGAACAGGGCCGCGAAGTTGCGAACAAAGAGATCGCGGTGAACGATCCGCTGGTGTATCGCGGCGTGCGTTTTTACCAGTCGAGCTACGGGCACACGGGCACGGTAGAGAAGCTGGTGCTGGGAGCGATTCCGCTGGGAAACGGGGAGGCGAAGGAGATTGCGCTGGCGCCCGGCCAGGCGGCGGCGATCGATTCCGACACCACGGTGCGGCTGGCGGAATTCATTCCCGATTACGTGGTGCGAGACGGCCAGATCTACACGCGGTCAGAGCAGGTGCAGAACCCGGCGGTACACCTGGTGGTGGAGAGCAAATCGTCCGGCCGGAAGGTGAATTACTGGATGCCGGACATCCAGGGATTCGCCGAGAACGGCTCGTCCCCCTACAACTTTGAAGCCCGCAACCTGGAGATGGCGTACTTCACCGGGCTGCAGGTATCGCACGAGCCCGGGCAGTGGGCGGTATGGGCGGGCGTGCTGCTGATGGGCCTGGGGCTGGCTGCGGTGTTTTACCTGGTGCACCAGCGGTTCTGGGCGATGGCGACGTTCACCCGGCGCGGCGACTGCGTGCTGTGGGTGGGCGGCGCGGCCAACAAAAACAAGGACGCGTTTGAAGAGCGCTTCCGCGCACTGGTGGCGGAAGTGGAGACCGAGCTGAAGTTGCAACCGAAAGCACGCGAGGATTCGCGTGAAGAATTGATGGTCCGGGCCTGAAGCAGGCCGGAGGAGAAGCACATATGAGTCGCGCGCGAGTGGAGCAGCAACCGGCAGCAAGCGGAACCATGCTGGTGGTGCTGGTGGGACTGAGCATCGCCTTCCTGCTGTTCGTGGCTTTTCTGAACGTGGTGAAGACGGGCAACCTGCTGAATGAAGCCAACATGCTGTATGCGGCGCTGATTTTTTACGCGGGCGCAGGGGCGCTGTACCTGGGCTTTGGCGTGACGGGGACGGCGTCGTATATCAGGTACGCGTCGCTGGCGACCTGGGCGGGCCTGCTGGCCAATACGGCCGCGGTGGCGCACCGGTGGTACGAGGCGGGGCATCCGCCGTTCGCCAGCATTTATGAAATGCTGTTGAGCTTTGTGTGGACGCTGGCGGCGCTGACGCTGATCGCCGAGAAGCGGTACGGAGTGAAGGTGATCGGCACGGTGACGATGCCGGTGACGGTGGTGGGAGTGATGCTGATGCAGTTGCTGCGGACCGATGTGAAACCGCTGGTCCCGGCACTGCAGTCCACCTGGCTGCACGTGCACGTGACGCTGGCCATGCTGGCCTACGCAGCCTGCGCGCTGAGTTTCGCGCTGGCCATGATGTTCCTGATCCAGGACCGGATGAAGACCGAAACGTTCCTGGCGGTGACAAGCCTGTTTTCGATTGGGACGTACCTGGGTGTGCTGACGCGCTTTGAAGGCTGGGGCGGTCTCAGCCTGGTGGCATGGAACGCGGAAGAGAAATCGGAAGTGTTTTTGTCGCGGGGAGTGCGGCTGTTCGTGGTGGTCCCGGAACTGGGCTGGCTGATGCTGATCGTGCTGGCCGCGGTGGGGGCGCCGCTGGCGCTGTACCTGCTATCGAGCTGGAAAAAAGACGAGAGCCTGATGGCAGCGGCCAACCGCTCGGTGTTTGTGAGCATTCTGCTGCAGGGGCTGGCGACAGTGTTCTTCCTGCTGCGGGCTTCGGACGGCCGGTACCCGTCGCTTGATGCGGAAGGATTGTTCGCCACCGGCCTGGCGGCGAGCCCGTTCATCCTGTCGGGGCTGGTAGGAAGCATTTTCGTGTCGCTGCTGTACCTGCTGCTGCTGTGGAGGCGGACGGACCTGGAGCGGATGCTGCCGAGCGCCGATGTCCTGGACCGGATTACCTACCGGACGATTGCGATTGCGTTTCCGCTGCTGACACTGATGATTGCGTCGGGAGCGTACTGGGCGAACCGGACCTGGGGCTCGTACTGGAGCTGGGATCCGAAGGAGACCTGGGCGGCGATCACCTGGCTGGTGTATGCGGGATA
>DATJFA010000557.1:0-5731 GCA_035496015.1 Terriglobales bacterium
ACCTCGGGATGCTTCACCAGCGCTTCGCCCGTAGAGCCGTCGCCGGTCACAATGTTGACCACTCCCGCCGGCAGCCCTGCCTCCTGGCAGATTTCCGCAAACGCCAGCGCGGTCAGCGGCGTAAACTCCGCCGGCTTCAGCACCACGGTGTTTCCTGTGGCCAGCGCCGGTGCAATCTTCCACGCCAGCATGAGCAACGGAAAATTCCAGGGAATCACCTGCCCCACCACCCCGCAAGCGGTGTAACCCGGGAATTCTTTATCCAGAAGCTGTGCCCAGCCTGCGTGATGGTAGAAATGGCGGGCGACCAGAGGGATATCAATGTCGCGGCTCTCCCGGATGGGTTTGCCATTGTCCATCGTTTCCAAAACGGCAAGCCGCCGCGAATGCCGCTGCACGGCGCGCGCCAGCGCATATAGAAAGCGGGCGCGTTGGTGTGGCTTCAGCTTCTGCCATTTCGGCTGCGCGCTTTTGGCGGCCTGTACCGCCGCATCAATGTCCGCCGCCGAGCCCTGCCCCACGCTGGCCAGCTTCTCGCCGCTTGCAGGATCGTTGGTATCGAGGAACTGGCCCTCCGCCGGCTGCCGCCAGTCTCCTCCAATGAAATGGCCGAAGCGCCGCCCGTGGCCCTCCAGCCACGTCAGCGCCTCTTTCGGGTCTTCCGGCGCCAGCCCGTACTCCATGGTCAGAAATTTTTCCGCAATGCTCATTGGTGTTGGCTCACACAGTTCCGTTATGCGATCGGATGCCGGTAGTCGGCGGAGTAGCGCCCGGTCGCATGGTGCTCCAGTTGCCGTTCAATGTCGTTCAGCAGCCCGCTGGCTCCGAAGCGGAAAAGTTCTGCCCGCATCCACGGCGTTCCCAGTTCCTCTTTCATCAGCGCCAGCCATTCCGTGGCCTGCTTGGCGGTGCGGATTCCGCCCGCGGGCTTGAAGCCCACCGCCATCCCGGTTTCCTGCGCATACTCGCGAATCGCGCGTGTCATAACGAAGCCGACGGGAAGCGTTGCATTGGTCGGTTCCTTGCCGGTGGAGGTCTTGATGAAGTCCGCTCCCGCCATCATCGCCACCAGGCTGGCCCGCGCCACATTGCGCAGCGTGAGCAGATCGCCCGTACCAAGGATCACTTTCATGTGGGCATTCCCGCAGGCGCGCTTGAATTCGGCAATCTCGTCGTAAAGCGCCTGCCAGCGGCCGCCGAACACATGGGCCCGCGTGATGACCGTATCAATTTCCTGCACGCCCGCTTCCGCCGAGCGCCGCACTTCCGCAATCCGCTCCTCCAGCGGCGAAAGCCCTGCAGGGAAGCCGGTGGAAACCGCCGCCACTCTCACTCCGCTGCCTTCCAGCGCCCGCAGCGCCGTTTCCGCGAAGCGGTGGTACACGCACACCGCCGCAACTTTGATGTCGAGTTCCTCCACGCCTAGCCGCTTCGCCAACTCCGGCTGGATCGGCTGCTTTGCCTTGGCGCACAGCCGCCGCACCCGCTCTTCGGTGTCGTCCCCGGAAAGCGTGGTCAGGTCCATGCACGTGATCGCCCGCAGCAGCCACGCCGCCTGCCATTCTTTCTTCACCGTCCGGCGCGTCACGTGCGTCTGCGCCCGGCGCTCCACCGCGCTGGTGTTTACCCGCACTTGCTTCACCCACTCCAGGTTCAGCGGCATGCCCCGGTTAGAGAGCAGCGGACGTCCGGCCAGCGTGGCCAGCGGCGCGTCTGCGGCCGCATAGGTCGATATATTTTTCTCCGCCATAGCCTTTGCATTGTACGTCAGCCGGCACACAATGGGTTACGCTCTAGGTTTGGCTTGACAGCCTTTCCGCCGCAACGCTAGCCTACCTCGCCAACTCTTGGCGGCACTTAAGGAGAAGCGATGTACACACCCCAGACTCTGAGCATTGCGCTTCTGATGATGATTACCAGCGCGGTTTGCTGGGGCTCTTGGGCCAACACCTACAAGGGTGTGAAGAACTACCGCTTCGAGCTGTTCTACTGGGACTACGCCATCGGCATCTTCGTTATTTCGCTGATCCTCGCCTTCACCATGGGCAGCAGCGGCCACAACTCCGCCAGCTTCCTCAACAATGTTCACGCTGCCGACCCCGGCAACATCGGGTACGCCCTGCTGGCCGGCGCGGTTTTCAATTTGGCAAATCTTCTACTGGTCGCTGCCATTGACATGGCCGGACTGGCGGTCGCTTTCCCGGTTTCCATCGGCATCGCCCTGGTCGTGGGCGTGGTGTTGAGCTATGCCCTGCAGCCTAAGGGAAGCGCCGCCTTCCTGGCTGCCGGTGTGGCCTGCGCGTTGCTGGCGGTAATCCTTGACGGCAAGGCCTATAGCAGCCTGGCCGCTGCCGGTCGTTCTGTGTCTAGAAAAAGTATTGTAGTCAGCGTCATTTCCGGCATCCTGATGGGCTTGTGGGCTCCTTTTGTCACCCACTCCATGACCCGCGGCAACACCCTCGGACCCTATAGTGTGTGCGTCTTCCTGACGCTCGGCGCCCTGCTCTCCTGCTTTATCTGGAACATCTACTTCATGAAGCGCCCGCTGGTCGGCGATCCCGTGGACTTCAGCGGCTTCTTCCACGCTCCCGCCTCCGGCCATTCTTTCGGTCTGCTGGGCGGAATCATCTGGGGCATCGGCACCGTCTTCAATATGTCGGCCGCGAGCCTGACCGGCGTGGCCATTTCCTACGCCATCGGACAGTCCGCCCCCATGGTCGCTGCCCTCTGGGGAATCTTTGCCTGGAAGGAATTTGCCGCCTCCGGCGCCCGCGCCAAGCTCTACCTCGCCTTCATGTTCGTCTTCTACGGCCTGGCTATTTTCCTGGTCTCTCGCGCCTACGGCTGATCTGTTTATTTGCCGCCGATGCGGCTCGTTTTTCAGCGGAGTTTCTCGTTATGTCATCCCGAGCGAACGCGACCCGAGCTAGCGAGGGGCGCGCGAATCGAGGGACCTTGCGTTTTCCGCGGCCGTCCTCGGCCGAACCATTAGCTGCATCAATAACTCACCCCACCGCCAGATAAACATCCCTTAGCACGAATACAACAGTCAGCACCCACATTACCGCGCTTACTTCACGGCCCTTACGCGCCGCCACCTTCACTGCCGCGTAGGTAATCACTCCGAAACTCAGCCCGGTGGCGATGCTGAAGGTCAACGGCATGGCTACGGCGGTGATGAACGCCGGAAACGCCTCCGAAAAATCCTGCCACTCAACGCGCGCCACCGATTGCATCATCAGTCCGCCCACCACAACCAGGGCCGGCGCGGTCGCGAACGCCGGTATGCTGGTGGCCAGCGGGCTGAAGAACAGCGCCAGCACGAAAAGCGCCGCCACCATCATATTGCTCAGTCCCGTGCGCGCTCCTGCCGCCACGCCCGCCGCGCTCTCCACGTAGCTGGTCACGGTCGAAGTTCCGGTCAGCGAGCCCAGCACCGTGCCCACGCCATCCGCCAGCAGCACCCGGCCCACGCGCGGAATCTTCCCATCCTTCACGAAGCCTGCCTGCTCGCACACCCCCATCAGCGTGCCTATGTTGTCGAACAGATCCACGAACAAAAAGGCAAAAATGATCTCGAACAGTCCCAGGTGAACCGCGCCCCGCAAATCCAGCCGCAGCAGCGTTCCCGAAGGATGGGGGATGGAGATGAAAGCGCCCGGCAGGTGCACACTGCCGCGCGCAATCCCGAACAGCATTGTGCCCACGATCCCCAGCAGCACGCCGCCGTGTACTTTTCTGGCCAGCAGCGCCACGGTCAGCAGAATTCCGAAACAGGCCGCCTGCGCGCCGCGGTCGGAGAAACTACCCAGGCTAAGGAACGTCGCGGGATTTGCCACCACCAGCCGCGCATTGCGCATGCCGATGAAGGCAATGAAAATGCCGATGCCCGCCGCGGTCGAATGTTTCAGGCAGTCGGGAATGCCGTTCACGATCTGCTCGCGCACCCGCGTCACCGTGATCAGGATGAAGACCACCCCGGAGATGAACACCACGCCCAGCGCGGTCTGCCACGGCACCTGCATGCCCAGGCACACGGAGTAGGTGAAGTAGGCGTTCAGTGACATGCCCGGCGCCAGCGCGATGGGATAGTTGGCGTACAGGCCCATCACCAGGGTCGCTGCCGCCGCCGAAACGCAGGTCGCGAAGACCACCCCCTCCGCCGGCATTCCTGCCTGCGACAGGATTTGCGCGTTCACCACCACGATGTAGGCCATGGTGATGAACGTAGTCAGACCGCCGAGCAGTTCCTGGCGGACGGTCGTCTCGTTTTCTGTGAGCTTGAACCAGCGTTCCAGCAGGCTGCCCGGCTTGCGGGGCGCGATAGTAGTAGGCGGCGCTGGCATGAAACCTGCCACTCTATGGGCGCCTTCGCCGGCAAGTCAACGCGAACTTCGTTGCTCTCGCAACACACTTCAGGAATGTCATGCTGAGCGGAGCAGGACGGTTCGCAATGCAATACGTTTTTGACTGTCATGCTGAGCGCAACAGGCCGGTTCGCTTGCGATCCGGCCTATGAAGTCGAAGCACCCCTGCGCTGCCGATCTCTCCGCCGCCATCCTAGGGAGTTCTCCCATTCTGCCGCTGCTGTGCCGGCAGTCTCTCAGTGGCATCCACCACAGGCGCCGTTCACTTTCCCCTTATCCGGCTCACCAGCAGATCCAGAAAGCGCTGCGCCTGCACGTCCACGCACACCTTGGCGTTAGGCGTCACCTTGTCCACACCTTCAATGGTGTAGCGGTCCCCATGCAGCACATTGCGCTCCACCATGTTCATCCGATTCGCCACAGTTTCTCCGCGTGTGAACTGGCCCCTCGTCTCCACGTCCACCCGCATGGCTTCGGTTTTCACCAGGGTCGGATCGAGCGTCACGCCCATGGCCAGCGGGTCGTACATGGGACTGCCGTTTTCGCCAAAACGCCGCGACAACTCAAGCAGGTAACTCCCCACCTGGGCGACGAAATTTGCCATGGGCCCTGGCGCTGCCTTCAACTCGGCGGTTTCCCTCTCGCCCATCAGCGTTTTGTTGCCCACGTCCAGGCCTACCATGGTCAGCGAGGCAAAGCCGGCGTTGAACACGATCTGCGCCGCCTCGGGATCGTTGTAGATGTTCGCTTCCGCCGCCGCATTCACATTGCCCCCGGAGATGCTTCCTCCCATCAGGATCACTTCTTTCACCAGCGGCACCATGGACGGGTCCTTGGAAACTGCCAGCGCGATGTTGGTCAGCGGCCCCACTGGCACCAGCGTGATCTCATGCGGATATTTGTGCACCAGTTCGATGATCAGGTCGGGCCCGAAGCGCGGGTCCGCGTGGCAGCGCGTGGGCAGTTCGATGTTGGCCAAGCCGTTCTTGCCGTGCCAGAACTCGGCGGTGATGAGCTTCTGTGCCAGCGGGTGCTGCGCTCCTCCCGCCACCGGAATGTCGCAGCGGTTGGCCAGCGTCGCCAGCTTGAGCGCGTTCTCGAGGCCCATCTGCGCGGTCACGTTGCCCGGCACCACCGTGATCGCCTGCACCTGTACCTCCGGCGCGTTGAGCGCCAGCAGAATGGCCAGCGCATCATCCGTGCCCGGATCGGTATCAATGATGATTTTCTTGGGCTGCGCTTGGCATAGGACCGGTATCGCAGCGAGCAGCAGCAGTTGGAGCACACGTCTGCAAACAATTTTCATGTCTTATCCTGATTCAGTTAATTTTCCTCTGTCATCCCGAGCGAGCGCGACCGAGCGC
>DATJFA010000558.1:0-3662 GCA_035496015.1 Terriglobales bacterium
TTTGTGGTCTCGATCTTGCCCTTGAGAAATGCGCCATCCTCCACGGCCAACCGCTGCGCCTGGATGTCCCCGACCAGCACCGCGGTCTTTCGCAGATCCAGGCGATCGCCGGCGGTTACGCTGCCATCCACCCGTCCCTGCACCACGATGTCCTTGGCTTTTAAGCTGGCGCGAACCCGTCCATTCTGCCCAATGGTGAGGCTGTGGCCGTCCAACTGAATGCTGCCTTCCACCTCGCCATCCACGTAGAGATTCTCGCTGCCCGACACTTCTCCCTTGATGATGACCGACTTGCCAATGTGCGCGCCCGTCAGTGGCGCCTCACGCTGTCCTTCACCCGGTTTCAATGGATCCACGGCCGCTACCTCCTCGTGTGCCGATGCGCTGTTCCCGCCTGCAACTGCCAAACCCCTCAACCGCCCAATCCCGCCACCCACTCGCGGCACATCGCCGCAGCGGTTGGAATCCGGAGCAGCTGGAATCCAGACCAGTTAGAGAGGCAACCTAGCTCTGCCGACTATACTCAAGCCCCCAATGCCCAGCAATTGCGTTTTTCGGCCATGGCCGCGGGTGTACCCCTTCTGAACGCCGGAAAGGCCGATTCGGAGGACATGAGAGGAACCAGCCAGCAGGTATCTGCGTGCGCAGTCGTGGCATCGAAGGGTCCACTTTCGGCATTTTGAGCAAGTCTCCTCTGGGGCGGCATTGGGCAACTCCTCACAAAAGCGAGGCCCGTCCAACCGCTTGGCCCTGTTTGCACACCGTTGCTGGAACGCGGGAGTTTTGGCGATTGGGATGCAAGACGATACGTGTCGGCCCGGTCAGAACTGCCGAGCTAAATTGGAGCCGTCGACCAGGGGAACAGCGGCTCCTCCAGCCGGCTTAAACGATGGGACTGCTTTCGTCTGGCCGGGCCGGTACACAAGCTCTCCCCCTGTCACGTACATCTTCTCTTAGGGACCGGCGCTCGCGCGCTGGTCTTTTTTTGTTTCAGCCTGTGTCAGGCAATGTTCGTCCGAACGTTCGGCGGCTCGTCCGGCAACGAAGGTAACCGGTTGCGGAACAACAGAACGCAACGACATGCCTATCCGCGTCGTCTAAACTAGGGCAAAGTAACACTCGCATTCGCATGACGAAACAGGGGCTCAGGACATTTCTGTCAGGGATTCTCGCAACCCTGCTGCTGGCGACTGCCATGGCCGCCGCCTGGCAGGGGAAGCCACCTCGTCCGGACCTCCCGGCGAATCCGCAGGAATTAGTGCGCCAGATGTCCGCCAATGAACTGAACAGAAAAGACCGTCCGTTCCTCACCTATCGCTACACCCGCATCCGTCCCGACCGAAAGGAAGAGCGGCAGATGGTGGAAACCGATCAACTGCTGCTGGGCCGCATTATGGCCGTGGATGGCCAGCCGCTCACTCCGGAAGAATCCGCCCAGGAAGACCGCCGCCTCGCGCGCCTGATCCAGCATCCCGATGAACTCCACGAAAAACAGAAAGAGCAGCAGGAGGAAGACGAACGCATCCGCAGAGTCATTCGCGCTCTGCCGGATGGCTTTCTGTACGAATATGGTGACCTGCGCCAGGGCCCCTCGGGGGACGTGGTAACTGTGAAGTTCAAGCCCAACCCGAAGTTCGAGCCGCAATCCCGAGAAACCCAGGCTTTCCTGGGCATGGCCGGCAGCATGGAAATCGCGCTTCCCGCCCGCCGCCTCAGCCGCCTTCAGGCGACCCTGATTCAGGACATCGGCTTCGGCTGGGGCATTCTGGGAAAGCTCAACCGCGGTGGCGAACTGCTGATCGAGCAGGCGCCGCTGGAAAACGGCCGCTGGATGACCCGGCGCATGAAGCTCAACTTCACCGGACGCGTGCTGATTTTCAAGACCCTGAAGGTCGACCTCGACCAGTTCACCAGCCACTACCGTCCCGTGTCCGGCATGACCGTCGCTCAGGGCATCGCCTTCCTGAAGAAAGTGGACCAGGAAGTCGCCGATAAAGATCCCACCCAATAGCGCCTCCACGTTGTGCCCCATATCTGCCCAGTGTTGGCAGATGTGGATATGCTAGACCGCTGTACTCGTTCGGTGACGCAGGCATTCATGCCTACGAGAAGTTACCGCCAAAGCGCGATCCGGCGTCAGCTGCCGAGGCATAAGCGACGCCCCTGCTTGTGTAGGGCAAAGCCCCGTCCTACACAGGCGAAAGACCTCGAAATTTCCCCATACCAGTAAACTCTCCCCCGGGTTTCTCGTCTGTAGGAGTAAAGGCCAATGAGCGTGGGAGAAACCGCACTGACGAGGCCAATCGGCGGCGTAGCCTCTGGCCGGGCGATCTCGGAGGAAGAGTTCGCCGAGATCGTGCGTCTGCACCAGCAGCGCGTTCATCGCCTTTTGGTCAGTTTCGTGCGCGACCCTGACGAGGCCGCCAGCCTCGCCCAGGAATGTTTTCTCCGGGCTTACCGGAATTGGTGTGGCTTTCGCGGCGAGTGCAGTGTTGCCACCTGGCTCTCCCGAATTGCCGTAAATCTGGCGCGCGATGCGGCCAAGAACCGGCGCCGCAGTTTCTGGAGGCGTCTGCTGGCGTTCGAAGATCCCGCCGGTACGGGCAGTGAGTCTGCTGCCCTGGAAGTCGCAACCGGCGAGGCCTCCCCGGAACAGTCGCTCCTGGCTCGCGAGAAACTGAATGCGGTCTGGGACACAGTGGACCGCCTTCCTCCCCAGCAGCGGATGGTGTTTCTGCTGCGCTTTGTGGACGAGATGTCCCTGGAAGAGGTGGCGCAGGTCCTCGAATTGAATTTAGGCACGGTGAAAAGCCATCTTTCGCGGGCGCTCGCCACCGTGCGACGGCAGGTAACGCGATGAGCATACAAATCGGTGATGCAACCGGCGACCGCCTGAACAGCGGACACCTGAGCGACGAACAATGGACCAGTGCCCTTTCGGAGAGCGCCTTAGACGGCGGCTTAGATTACGCAATCGAGCAGCATCTTCAGAACTGCACTCAGTGCCGCAGAGAGCAGCAGAAACTGCAGCAAGTGCTCGGCCAGATGCGCAGTCAGGTAACGACCAGTGCAGATCGTCCAGCAGCCTTCTGGCACTGGCAGCTCCAAACAACATTGCAGCGCATGCGGCCTCGTCCTCGCCGAAGCAGCCTGGTACCCGCATTGGCTGGCATGCTGGCGCTATTGGCCGTGGCTCTGTTGCTGTTGCAGGGCTCGTCAACGACTGCTGCTCCGGACTCTCGGCTGCGCGCTGCCGCTGCCCCTGCCGCAAATCCTGCGCCCTCGCATGATCTGCCTGCGGTGGAGGCGGCTTCGGCTGCAACGGCCACAGTTCCAAATCCCGTGGCTTCGGTTCCGGCCGCTTCGCTGGCAGTGGCTTCAACCGCTGACGACGCGATCCTGATGGCGGAAATCGAGCGCACCTTGCAAGCGCCTCCCGCGGCACTGCAACCGGCGGCACTGCTGGCGCAGGAGCTGTTGTCGGCCCGGATGGCCCCAAGTTCGGCCACAGATTCGACAGGCTCGACGAGTTCGAAAGGAGAAGTTCAATGAAAGTCAAAGTTCTACTGGCTGGCGCTGTTCTGCTGCTGGCGTGCTCGGCCGCAGCCCAATTCCCAGCGGTGGCCCAATCTGAAGATTCCGTGACCATCCAGGAACCGGGA
>DATJFA010000559.1:0-6273 GCA_035496015.1 Terriglobales bacterium
ATGTACGCAACGACGCCAACTCCCACGACTTGGGCAATCGCATATCCTTATTGCCTGTCACCATTCCGCTGGGCATTCGCAGCCCCCGCCGGTTGCTGGCCGCGGTTCACAAGCGGATGGAATTTCTGAAAACTGCACACATCGCCGAAATCGTGGGCGTGGCCGGCGGTCTGATTGGTATTGTTCCTACTGCTTTGCAGGCGGCCGCCGGGCCTCTTGCCGGGCAGTTGCCTCTCACACCATTCAACCTTGTTTGCACCAACGTTCCCGGCCCGCAATTTCCGCTTTACCTGCTGGGCCACAAGATGCTGAGCTGGTATCCCTACGTTCCCATCGGCGGCGACATGGCGCTCAACTGCGCCGTCCTCAGCTACAATGGGATAACCTACTTCGGCTTCAGCGGCGACTCCCATGCCGTACCCGACCTTAAGCGCCTGGAAAGGTTCCTGCAGGTGAGCACGGCAGAAATGTTGAAGGCTGCCGGTCACCTGCGGCCGCGTAACACCACGACGGCGGAGGGCAAAAACAAATCGGCTAAAAAACTGGGGAGACCCGCAAACAGGATCAAGCCGGAAGCCAAGACCAGCTCTCCCGAGGACAAGACGCACACACAAGAACCAAAGCCGGCGGCTCGAGATGAACCTCAAGCAGCGGAGAAACAGCAGCCAACCGTGATCCCCATGCCGGATGCGAACCTGCTGTCCGCTTTGGCGCGCCCGGCGTAGACAGCTCCAGTTTTCCCAGACAATGCTCAGCCACCGAGGAACCGTGGGCACGGACTGGCCGTGACTGCCTGCCTAGTTCCGATTTCGCTCATCTGATTTTTGTGAATACTCTTTCCCCATCTTCCGCTATAATGCCCGCAATTTTTTTGCAGCAGGCAAATTGAAAATGTGCAAACGCCGGCGGGGGAGAGGCATACCCCGCGTCATTGCTCCTCGCCTGCTCTCGCCCGGTGGGTACGGGAATATCCCAGGAGGTCAGGTCAATGTCGCGAGTCCGTCAGCAAGCAGGCAGGCAGCAGGAAATGTGGCACCAGTTCGGCACGCGAGGCTCACAGAAGTTGCGGTGCGCGGTTTGGCTGTTCGCGGCATTGGCGCTACTGGCCCCGTTGGCGGCGGCGCAATCAACCAGCCTGCTGAACGGGAGCGTTTCCGACCCCTCCGGCGCCACCGTGGTCGGAGCAAAGATCACTCTCACCGACGCCACCACAGGCCTGCAGCGGACCACCACCAGTAACGCGGCGGGGTTCTACCAGTTTCTGGATCTGCCTCCGGGCAGGTATCAACTGGAGGCAGCGGCCCAGGGATTTGCCCGTTACGTGGCATCGGACGTGACGCTGGTTGTCAAAACTCCATCCACCGTGAATATTCATTTTCAGGTGGCGGGTGTGGCCGAATCGGTTACCGTGGAGAGTCAGGCGCCGCTTGTGAATCGTACTGATGCATCGCTGGGCAACACCATCGAGCAAAGCCAGATTGCGCAATTGCCCATCGCCGACCGCAACGTAGTGCAGCTGCTCAGCCTTCAGCCGGGGGTGGCTTACCTGGGCAATGAACTGGATGCCACCAGGGACACGCGCAGCGGCGCGGTAAACGGTATGCGCAGCGACCAGTCCAACGTCACCCTCGACGGCATCGGGGTGAACGATCAGAACAATGGTTACGCCTTTACCAGCGTCCTGACCGTGCCGCCGGACTCGGTGCAGGAATTCCGGGTCACCACTGCCAATGCCAATGCCGACTCCGGCTATTCCAGCGGCGCCCAGGTCGCGCTCGTGACCAAGAGCGGAACCAACAACTTTCACGGCTCGCTTTACGAATACAACCGCAATACCGTCTTCAGCGCCAATGACCCGTTCTTGAAGAACTCCCAGTTGTCCGGCGGCCAGCCCAACCAGGCGCCCAAGCTCTTGCGCAATGTGTTTGGCGCTGCTGTGGGAGGCCCCATCAAGCGCAACCGGCTGTTCTTCTTCGCCAACTATGAGGGCCGGCGCGATGCCCAGGGCACCAGCGTATTACGCGACGTACCCAGCGCTACCCTGCGGGCGGGCGACCTTGTCTACTTGTGTCAGCGAAATAAAGACGGCTCCCTGAACACAACGGCATGTCCGGGGGGCACGGTGAATGGCGTGACCGGCGTCGCTCCCGGCTACTATGCGCTTAGTTCGGCTCAAATCAAGGCCATGGACCCGCTGGGAATCGGCGTGAATTCAGCGGTCCAGAACCTGCTGCAGCAGTATCCCTTGGCGAATGAAAATGCTGGCGATGGCTCCAACACCCTGGGCTATCGCTTCTCCTCGAATGCTGACTCGAGTTTCAACACCTACATCACCCGGCTCGATTGGTACATCACAGCCAACGGGTCGCAGACTCTGTTCTGGCGCGGACAGACGCAAAACGACAGGCAGCCCGGAACGCAACAGTTTCCCGGCCAGACCGCCTCCACTACGCTGCTGGACGACAGCAAGGGTTCCACCGTCGGACTTACCTCCATCATTTCACCCAGGCTGGTCAACGAGTTTCGCTGGGGTTTTGTGCGCCAGGGCGGCGGAAAACAAGGCATCTCCAATGTTCCCGGAGTTTTTCTCAATGGAATTGACGATCTGTTCCCTTTCACCCGCACGGTCACGACCTTTGTCCCCGTCCACCAGTTCACCGACAATCTGAACTGGACTCGAGGAAATCACACGCTGCAGCTCGGTACAGATATCTTTCTCATCCGGGATGATCACATCAGCTACGCCAACTCCTTCTCCGATGTTCAGACCAACGCCGTCTATCTCAACACCGGTGGCATCGCCAATACCAGCAGCCCGCTGGACCCGGCTAACAATGGCTATCCGGCCGTGGATAGTAACTTCGGCCCGAACTATGACAGCGCCACTACCATCCTGATGGGTATTTTTCCGCAGGGAGACGGAATCTATAACTTCAATCGCAACGGCACGGCTCTGCCCCAGGGCGCGGCCATCAAGCGCCGTTACGCCATGAATGACTATGAGTTCTTTGGGCAGGATACCTGGCACGTGACGCCGCGCTTGACCTTGACCTATGGCCTGCGCTGGGTATTGGACGCCCCGCCTCACGAGACCAATGGATTGCAGGTAGCGCCCTGCGTGGCGGCCGCCAGCGGCGGCTGCACCAATCAGAATGTCGCCGACTGGTTCAACCATACCGCCAACCTTGCCGCCCAGGGTTTGCCCGCCAACAATGCCGGGGAAATTTCTTTCGTTCTTGGCGGTCCCGCCAATCACGGTCCCGCACTCTGGAACTGGGACCACAAGGATTTTTCGCCCCGCCTCGCCGTGGCGTGGGCGCCGGACACCGGTGAAGGGTGGGCCTCTAAGATCTTTGGCCGCAAGGACCAGTTCTCCATCCGCGCCGGCTATAGCCTCACCTACGATCACTTCGGCATCCCCATCGTGAACAGTTTTGACCAGCACGGCTCCTTCGGCTTGTCCACCGACCTGGGGAATCCGGCCGGCGTCGTCAGTCCCGCCAATGCGCCGCGTTTCACTTGCCTCATCGGCGCATCCTGCTTGCCGACGCCCTGTCCCTCTTTGAACGATCCCGGTTGCTTGTTTGGTCCTACGCCATCGGGCGCTTTTCCTGTTACCCCGAGCAATTCCGCTTTTGCCATCAATTGGGGGCTGGATCAGACGCTGAAGACGCCTTACGCGCACGTCTTCAATCTTTCTCTTTCGCGCGAAATTACTCCTCATTCCTCGGTGCAGGTTTCGTACGTGGGCAGCCTTGGCCGCCGCTTGCCCTTGCAGGTTGATTTGGCCATGCCGGCCAATCCGACGGATCCTGCCAGCAAGATGTCGTATTTCCAGGCCGCTACCATCCTCTCCAAGGCCGCTGCCGTCAACGCGCCTGTTTCCCAGGTTCAGGCCATCCCCTTCTTCGAGAATATGTTCCCAGGTTGGGCCGGCATGGCCTTTAGCCAGCTCAGCAGCCAATCGCTGGCTTGCGCGCCGGGCAACTATCCTGCAAATGCCAGCGCCACGCAGGCCATCTACGAGCTCTGGAATTGCTACCCCCACAACGAAACTTTCTCTCTGTTTCAGATGGATCTGCCCAGCGCCATTACCGGGGTGACCGTTCCCAACAGCAAGTACGGGCCCTACACCTTCTTCCATGATCAGTTCAGCTCGCTGTACGCCTGGCGCAACATGGGCACCTCCGATTACAACGCGCTGCAGGTGACCTACAACGCCCGCTGGTCAAATCTGCAGGGGCAGTTCAATTACACGTTCTCCAAGTCCTTGGACGAGGCATCCTCGGCCGAACGAATTGGGCCTTATGAGGGAACCGGCGGCACCGGCAGCGACTTGGGGGGCGGGGGCATTGTTATCAATTCCTGGGACCCGCTTTCCCTGCGCGGACTCTCCGATTTCAACGCTTTCCATCAGATGAACGGGAACATCGTTTATCTGCTGCCTCTGGGCCGAGGCCAACGTTTTGCCGCCGGCGCCGGTTCGGTGCTGCAGGCCCTGATTGGCGGCTGGCACGTCTCCGGCCTGTTCCGCTGGACCAGCGGGTTCCCCATCACCATTGACAACGGTTTCACGTGGGCCACCAACTGGAACATTGAGGGCGACGCCATGCCCAACGGGCCGCCGCCGGTGGCTTCCAATCCCAAGAACGCCGTCGTCAACGGCGTGAGCATCGGTCCGGATATCTTCGCCAATCCCACGGCCGCCGAGGCCGCCTTCCGCCCCGAATGGCCAGGCGAATCGGGCGTCCGCAACAACGTTATTGGCGACGGCATGTTTGAGATTGACACCGGGGTGAGCAAGGATTTTTCCCTGGGCGAGCAGAGGCGTCTGGAGTTCAGCTGGCAGGCGTTCAACGCCACCAACTCCGTGCGCTACGATGTGCGCAAAGCTCAGCCCTCACTGTCCTACGACCCAACTCAGTTCGGCAAGTATCTTTCGACGCTGACTACGCCTCGCTTCATGCAATTCGCCTTGCGCTTTGCATTCTGAGCGCATCAAGAGGCTGGCCAGGATCTGGGAACTTCTGTCTGAGGGGCTGAACTCCGACCGAGCTGGGTACTCGCCGCGGTAGCGCCATCGCGGCAGACAGTACCCGGCACTAACAGCCCGTCAGTTGTTCCCGACGCTTTTCTCTGTGTCTCTGTGCCTCTGTGGTGGGTTCTACGGAATTGCGGAACGAGCTGTGTTCATCGCTTGCCAGCACAGGCGGCCCCCTAGGAAGAGGGTGCTCCATTCCACTCCCAGCCAATCTCGGAAGGTGAGCGGCGCGCCCACACTTCTCCAATTCGTGAGCCACCTTTGCAGGCCGCAGCGGGCGAGGATGGCCGCCATTCCGATTTCGCCGGCGCCCAAATCATGCTGAATGCCGTCCAGCGTGAACAACACCTTGCGCAGCATGATTAACGACGCCGGCAGCCGAACACCCTTGAACGCGATGTCCTCCAGCAGGTCGGTAGTGTCCACAGCTTCCGGCAGGCGGGTAAGCGGCAGCCTGGCGATGAAGCGCTCCACACACTCGCGGATGATCCGCGCCTGCCGGGCCCCCAGCTTCCGCCTTTGCCGGCTGAGTTCCTCAATCTGCTGCCGGATTCCCTCCGGGTCGCGCAAAGCCGCCATCACAAACAGGATGCCCAGGCGCCGCCGCTGCTCCTGCGTGACCCGCTCCGTCAGCGCCCAGTCGAGGATGACCAGCTCTCCCCTCTTCTCGTCGTAAAGCAAATTGCCGGCATGCGGATCGCAGTGAAACAGCGCCTTGTCCTCCCGGGCAAATATCGGGACCGCAATAAAGGCTTCGATCAGTTGCTCGGAAACGCGCAGCTTTCGCCACAACGGCATGCGCCTGGCCGCCTCCGTGACTTTTCTCCCGTGCTCCTCCGTGAGTGCCGTGATGTTCGATGTGCACAGCGGCCGGATGACTTGCGGTACGCGCACTCCGCGCACCCCGCGATAGAGCTCGTTCGCCTCCTCCAGCGTGGCCTGTTCCCGAATGAAATTCACTTCGTGCTGCAGCAGTTCCCGCACATCACGGAAAGTGTCAGAGAGCACTCGGGGCGCAAACCCATATTCGCGGTTCCGAGCGCCCAGATACTTGGCCAGCTTCGCCAGCAGTTCCATATCTTCGGCAAAGCACTCCGGAATATACGGCTTCAGTACCTTGAAAACCCCGCGCTCGCGCCGCCCTAATTCCGGATTCCACCAGGTGAAGCGCACTACCGCGCTGACGCTCGCCTCAGAAAAAATTCCCGGCCTGAGCTTTACCTGGTTTTCCG
>DATJFA010000560.1:0-5336 GCA_035496015.1 Terriglobales bacterium
TCTTCGACACGGTCCATAAAGTGCGCAGCCGCGCCACCACCAGCGGCGATAACACCAGCCCTGTCTGGTCGCCGGACGGGAAGACTGTCGCTTTTCAGACGGTTCCGCTGAAGGCCAACAAGGGTCAGCTGGCGGTGAAGCCGGCAGACGGCACCGGAAGCGAGCGCCTGCTCTATCCCGAAGATCAGTGGCAGGCGCCGACGGATTGGTCGCCGGACGGCAAATACATTCTTTACGACCGCGGCGATCCCGGCATCACTGATATCTTTGTGCTGCCGCTGGCTCCGGGGCAAAAGCCATTTCCTTTCGTGCAGACGCCGGCGTGGGAACGCAGCGGAGTGTTCTCTCCCGATGGGCGCTGGGTGGCCTACAGCTCGCGCGAATCTGGCCGCGATGAAGTATATGTTGCTTCCTTTCCCGGGCCGGGGCCGAAATGGCAGGTTTCTCCAACGGCGCGCGAACTCCGCGCTGGCGGCACGACGGCAAAGCTCTTTTTGCCGTGAGCGGCGATAGCGTTGTGGAGTTCCCCATCGTCATCAGCAATGGCGCTCTCCAGGCCGGCGCGCCAAAACTTCTGTTCCAGACCGCGATGGGAGAAACGTTGTTGTACTCTGCTGCCTATGATGTGGCCCACGACGGGCGCTTCATCATCAACACGTTGGGAAAATTGCGCATCGGCAACCGTCCCCTCACCCTGATGATGAACTGGACCGCCGGCCTGAACCCGTAACCAACATTGACTGCTGGTCTGTCCTTGAAGCGTCATTTTGTCGCCTGTCATCCCGAGCGAGCGCGAACCCGAGCCAGCGAGGTGAGTGCGAGTCGAGGGACCTTGCGTTTCTCTTGGAAACTTTTGGGCCCGAGCGGCCAGTCTTAATTCCTGAACCCAACTTGCCTTTCGATGTCCGTTATTCCTGATTTGGAACTTATGTCACGCAGGCCTGTGAGCTTTGTGCTATTGTCCGGCCTCAATGCGGCCTAGGATATTTGTGGCGCATTCTCACTCGCACAGCATACGTCTGATCAAGCAAGGGGAATGGTTGTAAAGGCGTTCGTGACGCGAGGTTCTTTCTTAGAGGCTCATCGGAAATTTCTTTCCGCCTCACCCTCCTTTAGCAAGGAGGTTTCATCATGAAAAAGCTTCTGATCGTTGCGGGAGTCTGTCTCCTGATCGGCGGGCTTGCCTTTGGGCAAAACTGGACGCCGCAGGCGAGAGTCGAAGTGCCGTTTGAGTTCGTAGTTGGCGCAACCGTGCTACCGGCCGGCACCTACGTGGTGAGCACACCGGCGGGCGGCACATCTCTGATCATGTTTACCAACACGGAAAGCGGCCAGACCAGTTCCGCCAGCAACATTGATATCTCAGTGAAGCCGCACAGCTTCAACCCGACCTCCAGCCTGGTATTCGTCGTGGATGCGCAGGGCCGCCACGTACTGCACCAGGTCTGGATCACAGGGCAGAGCCACGGGCATGACCTGACCCATGAAAAAGGGATACCGGAACCGAAGTAGCCGGTCGAGAGGAGCGAGAGGAACAGCGCAGGGGAGAGGTAGCTTTATTTTTCTGATCTAACGTAGTACCCGGCGCGAGCGCGGATGAGTGTGCCGCGCGTGAGGGGGAGAATTTTTACTGCGTGAAACTCCTCCGGCGCCAAGCTGCCCAGCGGACGAAATCCCACCAGGTACTGACTGCGCAGGTCATTTTCCATGTCGCCAAAAACTGTGCTGAAACCTGCGTAGCTGTGCAGCAGAAAAGCGCGTCCGCCGGTAGCAGCGGCGAGTTGGCGCAGAACGCGGTCGCCGGGATACTCCAGCCGGCTGCTGTGCACGGTGACGGCATAGACCGCGACGCTTGCCCGTTGCAGTGCGGCCACAGCCTCCTCCAGCGTGCTCTGGCTGTAGTTGTCCTCGCCATCACTCAGGAGTAACAACACACGTCGGGCGGGCGTACTCGAGTCCAGGATCCCGGCGGCAGAAATAAGCGCATTGTACAGCGCGGTCTGCCCGCCCAGGCGGCAGGTGGCGAGCGCGCCGGCCGGGTTGCTGCCGGTCCCGGCCTCCTGGCCGGCGGCAAAGGACAAAGCGAAGATCTGATCGTCCGCGGAGTGCTGCGCCCGTCGCAGGGAAGCCAGCGCGGTCTGGCGTGCCGCGGCGAAGCCTGGCCGCATGGAGTCGCTGGTATCGAGGAGCAGCGCCAGGCGCAGCGGCATGCCGGCAGCTGCCTGAAGACTGGTGAGCGGAACGGCCATGCCATTATCGAGCACCCTGATCTGCGGCGCGCTCAGGCCCCGCACCGGCCGGCCACGATGGTCCTCCGCCGCGAACAGCATCTGCACCTCGGGCACAACGCGACGGATGGTCAAGGCCGATGGCGGCAGTTCTCCATCCGGCCCGGCCAGGGCTGCCCGCGTCTGGGCCGCCGCTGGCAGCCACAGCGCGCCCGCCAGCACCATAGCAAGCAGTTTCGGCATTTCCCTTGTGCAGATGTCCCCACCCCATTGCACTTGAGGTGAGAAGGTGCCTGCCAGATGCGGGATGGCTCCCCTGGCGCCGCCGGTTCGGATTCAGGAGTCATTCCCAGGAACGGAGCGACAGACCCGTAGGCACAAACTCTGGTGACCCCAATCACTGCGCCTACCCGCTCCGCTCTTCCATGCTCTACTTGGATAGGGGATCCAGAGGCGAAACTGAGGAGTTGCCTGGAGGCGCCTCCGTTAGGACTGGCGGTGTCCTGCCTGGCGCAGGGCCGCGTACTCGCCGTTGAAGCCGAGGCGGCGTTGCGGCAAGGAGGAGCCTTGTCAATCGGCTGGGCAGTAGCGATACTCCTGCTGATGGTGGCAGTCTTCTATTTCCGCCGCCGCCAGGCGGCGCAAGTCGCCACCCTCTTGCCCAGCGATGCGCCCCGGGCGCACCCGAAACCAGTTTCGGCAGTTGAACTCCCCGGCGGCTATTTCTTTCATCCCAGCCACACCTGGCTGGCGGAACACGGAACGGGCATGGCGCGCGTGGGACTGGACGCTTTTGCCGCCAAGGTCATTGGCAATGTCCAGCACATCGCAGTCGTCGGTGAACAGCGCTGGGTGCGGCAAGGACAAAAGCTGATAACCCTCACCGGCCCCTGTGAAACCATTGAGATGTTTTCACCCCTGGAGGGCGTGGTGGCCGCAATCAATCCCGCGGTGATCAGGGACCCGGGCTTAGCCCTGCGCGACCCATATGGGAAAGGCTGGGTGTGCCAGATCAAGTCCTGGGAGATGGAGACGAACCGACGCAACCTGATGCACGGCTCCATGGCCGCGCGCTGGCTGGAGAACAGCTTCACGCAGCTCAAAAGCATGCTGGCCGAGGCCGATCCCGTCCTGGCCCAGGATGGCGGCCTGCCTCTGCACGGCGCGTTCAGCCGGCTCAGTCCGCAGCAGTGCAAGCAACTGGTGAAGGAGTTTTTTCTGAGCTGAGAGCAAGGTTTCAAAGTTTTAAGGTGTCAAAGCTTCGTCACTGTCAGTTTCGAGTTTCTGGAAACCTTGAAACCTGGAAACCTGGAAACCTGGAAACTTTGAAACCTTCCTCTACGTCCAATCCTTCCTCTCCACTCCCTGTTGCTACAATCCTTCCTTCATGCCGCAAATCAGCCCGGCCGCGCTGTCAGACGCCCGCATCATTGCGGCCTACGCCATTTTCGCCGCCAGCTATCTGGTATTTGCCCTGGGCAAATTTCCCGGCATGAAGATTGATCGTCCGGGTGCGGCCATCATTGGCGCCGTGCTGATGGCCGCGTTTCGCATCGTGAGCCCGGCGGGGGCGCTGCGCGCCATTGACTTCACCACCATCGTGCTGCTGTTCTCCATGATGCTCATCGTTGGCAATCTGCGCCTGGTGGGCTTCTTCGAATGGATCACGCGCCTGGTGCTGCGCTGGGTGAAGCCGGTACACCTGCTGCCCACGGTGATTGTCACCTGCGGCGTTCTCTCCGCATTTTTCGTGAACGACATCATCTGCCTGGTCATGGTGCCGCTGGTGCTGGCCGTGTGCCGGCGCATGAATGTGCGCCCCTTGCCCTACCTGCTGGCGGTAGCCACCGCTTCCAACATCGGCAGCGTGGCCACCATCACCGGCAACCCGCAAAACATGCTGATCGGCTCCTTTTCCGGCATCTCCTACCGCTTCTTCATGGCCCACATGGCGCCCATCGCGGCGATTGGTCTATTGGTGGATTGGGCCATTCTGCACTTCCTTTACGTGCCGCATGAGACGCCCCATCCCGCTGTGGCGCAGGCCGTCGCAGAAAAGCCTCTGCAGCGCGCACAGTTGGGCAAGCCCGCAGTGGTGGTGGCGCTGGTGGTTGCGGGCTTTTTCGCCGGCATTCCTCCGGCCATGATGGCCGCCATCGGCGCCGCCCTGCTGCTCATCACCCGCACCCTCGAACCACGCAAGCTCTACCAGGAAATTGACTGGGGGCTGCTGGTCTTCTTTATAGGGCTGTTCGTAATCGTGGGCGGCGCGCAAAACGCCGGCCTGGTACAGGATCTGCTGGACCTTGCCCGGCCGTGGAACCTGCAGGTTCCGCGGTCTTCACGGCGGTTACGGCGGTGTTGGGCAACATCGTGAGCAATGTGCCCGCGGTCATGCTGCTCAAGTCGCTGGTGCCGGGCTTTGCCAACCCGCACACTGCCTGGCTAATCCTGGCCATGGCCAGCACCCTCTCCGGCAACCTGACCATCACCGGCTCGGTAGCCAACATCATCGTGGTGGAGAGCGCGCGGCCAGAGGTTGAGGTCGGCTTTCGCGACTATCTCCGGGCCGGCGTGCCCATCACCTTGGCCACGCTGCTGATTGGTTGGGCCTGGCTGGCCGTCATCCGCTAGGCTTTCGCGCGATGGAAGTAGCCCGCTTCTCTGGCGGGTTCGTGCGACATCATGATCCAGCCCTGCTAGGGCCGGCTGAAAATTGCCCGAGCCAGCCCCCAGGCGATGTAAACCAAAACTACCGTTTCCGCGAGGTCAAAGACCTGCACGCCGGCCAGAATGCGCGTCCGCCCCATTCCCCCGCCTGCGCCCGCCAGCCATTCCCGCTGCCGCTCTGCCACAGCCCAGCCCGCCACATGCAAAGCGGCCATAAGCAGCAGCGGAAGCAGGAGAAATCGTCCGCGCTGCCACACCACATACGCCATCAGCGCCAGGTAGTAGATTCCTTCAAAGCGGAAGATGTTAAGCACGGTGAGCCACCCGGGGGCCTCTTCCGCCCATGCGCGACGCAATAGACGGGTGCTGGTCAGGTGCACCAGGATCATGGCCGCGGTAAAGGCCAGGAGCAGGGCGCTGGCCAGCCTCATCCCAGCC
>DATJFA010000561.1:0-11905 GCA_035496015.1 Terriglobales bacterium
ATCGTGCTGCTCAGCGACCACGGCGAATCCCTGGGCGAACACGGCGAGCAGGAGCACGGTTTTTTTGTCTACAACTCCACCGTACGCGTGCCGCTGATCATCAAGCCCGCCGCTCCATCTCGCTACGGCCTGCGCCCCATCGCCACGCCCATAGAGAGTATTGCCGTTACGCCCACCATGTTGCAGATGGCCGGCATCAGCGATCCCATTCAGCAGCAGTTCGACTCTGCCGGCCTGTTCACCGCCGACACCTCGAAGCTTCCCAACGCCGCCTACACCGAAAGTTTCTATCCTTTCTCTTCCTTCGGCTGGAGCCCGCTGCGCGGCCTGGAAACCGGCCACTACCACTACATCGAGGCGCCTCGGCCGGAACTCTACAGCCCGCAAAATGATCCGGCAGAAGCTCACAACGTGATCGCAGATCAGAACGCGGTAGCCACGGTGCTGCGCAGCCAGTTGCAGCAGCGCTGGCAGAAATATGAATCGGCGCCGGCAAGCGGCCAGTCGCTGGACGCCTCCGCCACCGCGAAATTACGCGCTCTCGGCTACTTTGCCTACCACGCACCCGTGTCTGAGGCCACCCTGCAGCATCCGCTTGCCGACCCTAAAGACAAACTGGACGAGTTCAACTCCATCCTGCACGCCAGCGACCTCATTGAAAGCGGGCATTACGGCCAAGCCGAGGGGCTTCTTAGCCAAATCCGCGGGCACGACCCCGGCCTTTACGTCGTGCCTTTTATGCAGGCAGAGCTGGCCTTGCGCCAGCAGCAGGCGCCCCAGGCCGCGCAATACTTTCAGGAGTGCCTGCGGCTGGCCCCCGAGTTCGACCAGGCCATGACCGGCCTGGCGGGCGCTCTGGAGGCCCAGGGCAAGCCGCAGGAGGCCATCCCGTGGCTGCAGCGCGCGCTCGAGCGCAACCCGCGAAATTTCCGCGCCTGGTACCAGATTGGCTGGATTCAGGAGCGCGGCGGCGACCATGCCTCGGCCGCAGAAAACATGCAAAAGGCTTTGGCTATCCAGCCTTCATTTGCTCCCGCCTGGCGCGATCTGGGCATGCTGCAGTATGGCAATCAGCAATATGCCGATGCGGCCGTCAACCTGAGCAAGGCTATTGCCCTCGGCCTTAACCAGCCAACTCTGCTCAATTTTCTGGGAATTTGTTATAGCCGGACTAACCGCATGCCCCAGGCCTTGCGCAGCTATCGGCAAGCCCTCAAGCTCAATCCAGATTATGCCGAGGCCCACCTGAACCTGGGCTTCGCTTACGAACAACTCCATCAGCAGCAAGCGGCCAGGCGGGAATATGCGGAGGCCTGCCGCCTCAGCGAACGCGTCTGCCAGTTGATTCGCTCGCGGCGGCAGTAGCGGACAATCCGCTCAGGAGGGGCCGCTGTGGCCCGCCGCAGACGCCTCCAGCCGGCGCAGCAATTGCTCTGCCTGCGGGCGGAAGGGGCTGGCGGGGAAGGCGGAGATGAAGCCATGCAACTGCTCGCGTGCTTCCGCGTTTTTCCCTTCCTTTAAGAGCACATTGATGAGCTGCAGGCGCGATTGTGCCATCAATGGGTTCAGCTCTACCGACTGACGCAGCGCCTGCTCCGCTTGCGGCAATTTCCCGGTACGCATGTCCAGCGATCCCAGCAGAAACTTGCCCAGCCCAGATTCCGGCTGGCGGCGTAGTCCGTCCTCCAGAAACCGTTCGGCATCCGGCAGTTGATTCATCAGCATGCAGACATTGGCCAGGTTGAAATACCCGGCGGCATCGCTCTGGTTGAGCTGGATAACTTTTTCGAACTCCTCGCGTGCTTCCGGCAGGTTATTGCGCCCCAATTGATCGGAGCCAAGGTTATTGTGGGCGGGGTAAAAGTCGGGCGCGATCTCTATCGCCTTCTGGTAGTGCCGGATGGCATCGTTCTTCTTGTCGTCCTGGTCCGCCTGCACCCCCTTCTGAAATTCCTTGAACGCCTTCTTGGGGAACCGCTTGGCGTACTCCCGCACGTCCATCATGTTGGGATTGCCGCCCGAGAGCTCTGTCGCCGGCTTTTCTCCCTTGGCGGCCGTTTTCGGTATGAGCGTAAGTTGCAGAAACACGCTCGAGGTAAAAGGACTAAGCATGGCTCGTTCATGCACCGTCTGGTAAGAGTCATCATTGATGTCCACGTAATAAAGATCCAGCGGCAGAGCATAAAAACCGAACCTGCCCTGGTCGTCTGTGTAGGTACTTGCCATGGGTGCCCCACGAATCATCAGCGATATCATTACCTTTTGTGAAGGAAAGTCGCCCCTCTGTACCCGCACTTCTCCGATTACCGTCCCCAGCTGTTGCTGGGCATGAAGGCGAGTTGAGAGGCTGAGGCAGAGGGCAAGGCAGGATAAAACTACGAAACCGGCGCTACGAGGATGGAGCGCAGCCGCCCGCATAGAAGGACCGCAAGCTACGGCAAAAAGAATAAAAGGGGCTTGCACTTTCGGGCAAGCCCCGTGAGAGAGTGGGTTCAGCTTAGAAGCTCAGCTTCAGGCCGAACTGCATGTTGCGCGCATTGAGCGTGCCCGCTGCCTGTCCAAAGGCAAGATCGCCAATTTCATTGTGGGCTCCGCCACCATTAACCGCCAGCAGGTAGTTGGCGCGATTGAAGATGTTGAAAGCCTGCCACTCGAACTTCAGGTTCACGCGCTCGGTGAACTTGAAGGTCTTGGACAGGCCCATGTCCGAGTACCACTGTCCCGGCCCCAAGAACTGGTTGCGCCGCAGGTTGCCGACGCAGCCCAGACAGGGAGCCGAGAAAGTTGGCAGCCCAGACTGCATGGTGCCACCGACGCATGAACTTCCATTGTAGGCGTAGGTGAAGCTACCCCCCTGACACCAGCCGTTCGCCCAAGTGCCGCGTGAAGCGCTGATGCTCGACGCGGTGCTGTTCGGCCGGTCATTGACACCATTGTCAAGGTTGTAGTCGCCGCCGATGTTGACGCAGTTTCCACTAGCAACGTCTGCTGCCGTGCAGGAAACGGGATCAGCGCTGTTCGCAGTCGCGGGTTCGACCAGGTGTCGTGAGCCGATGTTGCTGCCAGCAAACGGCTCCCAGTGAGCGCCTGACTGGAGCGACCAGATGCCGTTATAAGCCCAGCCTCCGGCTATGGCTCCCAGCACGCCGTGCAGGTGCTGCCCCGGCAACTGGATAACGTAGTTCAACACCAGGCGGTGCCGGATGTCGAAGATGGAGTTGCCCCAGTCCAGGTGAGGCAGTGTCTGGTCGGTGGTGTAGCCCTCGCCAGCGGCAGCGCCGTTGGCGCTGGTAGCGCCGCTGTGCCAGGTGGAACCATCGTCCAGGGAGTGGCTCCAGGTGTAGTTGGCGTTGAGTAGTACGCCGTGGCTCATCTGCCGCCTTACCGACACTTGCATCGCGTTGTAGGCAGAGTTCACCACATTTTCCCAGGTACGCAGTTTCCCGTAGTTCGGATTCGGATAGCCGTGCTTGTCCAGACTATTGGCCAGACTGCAAAGCCGTCTGCCCAAATTATCCGTCACGCAGGCACCTTCCGGCAGCCTGCCTCCCGGGGACCGGTTGATGTCCTCGGCGCGGAACAGACGGCGACCCAGGGTTCCTACGTAGTCCACTTCCACGACCGTCTTGGGTGCGATTTCATGCTGGATGCTCAGGAACTCGTTCATCACATAGGGATCCAGCACGCCACTGGGCAGAACTATGCCCGTCAGGTTCGCCTTGTCCAGATTTCCCGGGAACCAGCCATTGATGTTGCCCGTCGCCTGCGCCCCGATGGTGCCGATTCCGACGTTGTTGCCCGTCCCCAGGAAGGTGGGTTGCACTGCAGGATTGATGCTGCAGTTGCTGCCGACGCAGGTCGTGGGACCGTAGATAACAGTCCCTGCGGCCGAGAACGGCAACAGGTCGTTGGAAGTTTCGTCAAACGCATAATACGGCGGGTTCCAGCGTGAGTTGGAGAGCGGGTTATAGAGTTCGCCCTCGTAGGAGATACCGAAGCCACCGCGCAGTGAGGTTTTGCCATTGCCGAAAAGGTCATAGGCGAAACCCACACGCGGGCCGAAATCTCTGTAGTGGTTGGGGCCCAGTTGGTTGGTGGGAGCGAAGCCACCCGGCCCGCAGACGCCCGCCAAAATGACCGTGCTGGGACTGGCCGGGTTGCAGCCAGGCGCACCTAAGGGCAGGTTAGCGTTCTGCAATTGCTGAATCGCCCCGCTGCCCGGGCCCAGTTTGAAGGTGGTAGCGAGGTTATCTTCCTCGTTATGGCGGGTGTAAAGGTCCCAGCGCAGGCCCACGTTCAGGGTCAGCCGCCGGGTTGCTTTCCAGTCGTCCTGTACGTAAGCGCCAACTTCATAGTCGCGCCAGTGGCGGAAGTTGCTTTCGAGTTGCCCCTGGTTGGTCCCGCTCACGAAGCCCGGGTTCACGCCGGCAGCCTCAAAACCCGGCGCATCGGCCGCGAACTGGAAGGGGTCGCCAAACAGGTACGACGGCCGGGCCACGTTGAACTCGCTGTTTTCCAGGTTGCGGCGGAACTCGCCGCCCACCTTGATGTTGTGATTGCCGTGGTTGATGGAGACCATGTCTCCGTAGGAGTACTCATGCTCTTTGAAGAACTGGGGGTAGCCGCTATAGGATCCGAAGGAGGCGGTACCGTCCAGGATCGTGGCTGAGGGGACTCCCGGCAATGCTACGGAGACGCCCGTATTGTTCTGCACATAGCCCAGGCGAACCTCGTTCAGCACCGTCGGCGAAAAGGTGTGGATGAAACTGAATTGCCCGTTCGGGAAGTAGCTTCTACTGGGGTTGGTGAACCCGCG
Source organism: Terriglobales bacterium (assembly GCA_035496015.1). Taxonomy (GTDB): domain Bacteria; phylum Acidobacteriota; class Terriglobia; order Terriglobales; family Acidobacteriaceae; genus JAICWP01. Next base: position 4,817 of record DATJFA010000561.1, read on the forward strand.
CGTGCAATACGAGTAGCACGGTCCAAACTTGTCGGTCTCCTTCTGCCAGTTCACGGAAAGGAACATGCGGTTGGAGCTGTTCCAGTTGAAGTCCAGCCGCCCCATGGCCTCATTGCCATTGAACAGGTTGCCCAGGGATTGCGTCTGTGTGCCGAAGACCGCCACCGTATTGTTCTCAAACGGCGCATTGCGGTTAAAGGTACCAACAATCGGGCCTCCCGGAATGTTGCCGCATCCCAAGCCCTGCATGGCGGTTATGTCGGCTGCGGTCACCCCGAGGATAGGCTGCATCTTGGTCCCAATGAAACCGAAGCCTGTTGGGTAATTAGTGTCACAAAGCAGGCTCGCGATTCCAGTAGGATTTTGACTCAGGCCAAGGTAAGTATCTAGCGTGTTCTTCGGTGTTCCCAAAATGGCCGGCGGGAAATCCTTGTACATCAGGGCGGCCACCGAGTTGGGCTCCGCCGCGATTACCGCCTTCGCCCACTCCGGCGATTCCACGATAAGAGTTTGCGGGGTGCCCACCGTGTGGAAACGGTCGCCTTGGTAGGCGCCGAAGAAGAACAGCTTGTCCTTGAGGATCGGACCGCCCACTGTACCGCCGAACTGGTTGAAGCGCAGCGCGGGCTTTTTTACACTCTGCTGGTTCAGGAAGTACTCATTAGCGTCAAATTTGTCGTTGCGCACGTATTCCCAGGCGCTGCCATGGAAGGCGTTGGTGCCCGACTTCGTAATCAGGTTGTTGACGGAACCCGCGCTGCTCCCGTACTGCGCCGAAACGTTCAGCTGCAGCTGCTGGAATTCCTGCACCGTGTCCTGGATGGGCACGTTGTCCACACCGCCGCTGAGTCCTTTGTTCGAGACGCCGTTGATCATGAAGCCGTTGAAATCTTCGCGCAGGCCGTTCACCACGGTACCGTGGCCGTTCTCGAAATCCACGCCCGTTACGTTCACCGCGCCCGGCGCTAATTGAATCAGGTCGTACACGTTGCGCCCGTTCAGCGGCAGGTTGTTAATCTGCGTGGCGTTGACGGTCGTACTCAGCTTGGAATCTTCGGTGTTAACCGGGGCAGCCGCGCCTGACACCTCAACCGTCTGGCTGACCTGTCCTACTTCTAAATGAAAGTCGGCGCGCTGGATGCTGCCCGCGTTCAGGTTCATATTGGTCAGCGTCGAGGTTTTGAAGCCCTGCGCCTGGGCGCTCACAGAATATTGTCCGGGTGGCAGTTCGCGCACCACAAACGATCCAGTCTGATTGGAAGTGACCGTCTGGGTCAGTCCGGTTGCGGCGTTCTTGACCGTTATTTTTGCATTGGGAATTGCCGCCCCAGATTGATCCAGAACAGTTCCTGAGAATTGTCCGTTCTGCACCTGGGCCGGCAAGCTAAAGGCGAAAACAAACACAAAGATAAACAGCGCTGTTGCGCGCAGCCAGAATCTGGACATCTTTCACCCCCGCTAGGCGTTAAATGTGAGAGCCCCACATGCTCACGGCCCCGTTAGGAAACAAAACACCTGCACACCGCGAGTCGGTCGCGTATTGTTGTGGATGGCTTCAGGCTTTGTCAAGCGCGTGCAGCGGAAAAAGCGCTCAACAGACACGACGGGCATGTTAAGTGACGTTTAAGTGGGCCGAACGGGCGGAGTTGAATGTCTCGGAAAGCGGCCCTTTACCGCACAAAATTGCATTTCCTTGCTCGGGCCGCCGACCGGAGCCGTGGGCCGGCATCCGGTTAAAAGCGCCTAATCCTACCGGCCAGCAGCGCCTTCCTCAACCACCAGAAACTGGTTGGCCGCCTGGTTCCGCAGCGTATCCACTTGGCCCGAAGGCCAGCGAATCGAAATCTTCTCCACCCGAGTTGCCGTTCCCAGCCCGAAGTGCGTCCGCGGGTCGCTGGCCGACAGGAAACTGCTGTTGGCACGCACCTCCTGTATTTGCGTCCTTCCTCCCGCCGTAACTTCAATCCGCGCCCCAAACCCGTCTCGGTTCGACTGTTTTCCCACTGTTTTCATGGAGATCCAGTGGGTCGTGGAGGCAGCTTTTGCGATTCTGTTGCGCAGCAGAACCGGGGAGCCGTCCAGTTGCGTCACAACTACGTCCAGAAACCCTTTATTTTCAAAGTCCCCCACCGCCAATCCACGATGCACAGCCCTTCGCCGCAGCGCCTCGCCAGCCTCCAACCCCACCTCGGCGAAGCGGCCTAACTCATTATGAAAAAGGAAGTTGCGCTCAGCATAGGTAACGCCAAAAGAATGTCCGTCCACTTGCGGATTCACATGCCCATTCGCCACGAATATGTCCATCCAGCCATCGTTGTCGTAGTCGAAGAATTTCACGCCAAAGCCAAGAAAAGGAATGCTGATAGGTCCGAACCCGGTCGGCCCAGCCTGGTCGGTAAAGCTGCCATTGTGGTCGTTGTGGTAGAGGTTGTTGGTATCGTCGGAGAAATTGGTTTTCACCAGGTCAGGCCAGCCGTCATTGTCGTAATCGGCGCTGTCCACCCCCATGCCGGCCTGTGGCAGGCCATCAGCGCTGAAAGCCACTCCAGCCTCCATTCCTACTTCCGTAAACCCTCCTTTGCAATTGTTGTGGTAAAGGCGGCTGGGACTGGAATCGTTGGAAACATAGAGGTCGAGGCAGCCGTCCTTGTCGTAGTCCAGCCAAATGACGCCCAAGCCGTAATCGGCCTCGGGATCAATGCCCAGCTTTTCGCTTACGTCGGTGAAGGTGCCGTCGCCGTTATTGTGGTACAGCCGATCACGCGAGCCATTCAGGCCTCGCGGCCCGCAGGAAACGGGTATGCCACGGTACTGGCAGAAAGGACCACTGCCGAAGGCCGGCAGGTGGTTCAGGTCGAGTTCCACATAGTTAGTGACATAGAGATCCAGGCGGCCATCATTGTCGTAATCGCCGAAGGCAGCGCTCGTGCCCCAGCGGCCGGCATTGTTCACGCCCGCCTTGGCAGTTACATCGGTGAAAGTTCCGTTGCCGTTATTGTGGTAAAGCACGCCGCCATCGAGGTAGGTGATGTAGACATCCTCGTAGCCGTCGTTGTCATAATCGCCTACGGCCACGCCGAATCCCCAGCCACAATGATTCAAACCGGCCTTGGCACTGACGTCGCTAAAGGTGCCATTGTGGTTGTTGCGGTAAAGCGCCACATGATGGCAGCGTTCGGCGCGCAGATCGGCGAGAGTGGAGCCATCCACCAGCAGGATGTCCATCCAGCCATCGTTGTCGTAGTCAAAGACCGCCACGCCGCCACACATGGATTCCATGATGTAGCGCTTTTGCGGCCCGCCGCAGGTGAGGTGGGAATTGATGCCGGCAGCGCGGGCAACATCTTCAAACGTGACCCCCGCCGAAGCCTGTGTGGCGCGGGCGCCTTCGCCCGCGGCTTTGGCGCTTTTGAAACACACTCCCGCCAGCAATGCCGCCATTGCAACCGCAAGGATCAGCCTGAGTAAAAAGCGCATCAGTGCACGCCGGAGGCCATGCCTCCGGTCTGCGGCTGCTGCCTCCGCAGTTGCTGGAAGAGTTGCAGTTCAGAGTTGGCGCCGGCGGTGTCGCCGGTGAGGCGCAACGCGCGGGAGAGCTGGTAGTGAGGGCTTGGGTCCCCGGGATTAAGCACAACGGAACGCCGCAGTGCCTCGACGGCGGCCGGTGTTTGTTTCAGCGCCAGCAGGGCCTTGCCGAGGTCGTAGAAGGCGTCGCCGCGGTTGCCATTTAGCGCGGTCGCCCTTTGCAAGGACTCGGCCGCGGCTTGCACCTGCCCAGACTGCAGCAGTACGTGGCCGAGTTGATAATAAACTTCGGCATTGGCCTCGCCGCGCGCCAATTCCTTTTTGTATTCCGCGATGGCCTCCTGGTCGCGCCCGAGACTGGCATAGGCATAGCCCAGGTGGTAGTGGCCCAGTTCGATATCAGGTTTGAGGCGCAACGCGGTTTTGAACTGTTCGATGGCCTCGAGTGAGCGGTTGGTGTTCTGGCAGGCGCGCCCCAGCAGCAAGTGTGCCAATGGCTGGTCAGGCCTCGAGCGCAGCGCTTTTTGCAGTTGTTCGGCCGCCGCCGCGTACTGCTGCTCCTGCAGGTGGACCAGCGCGGTATCGAAGTGGATGTCGTAATCTCCCGGACGCAACGTTGCTGCTCGTCCCAACTGTTCCAGTGCTTCAGCATTCCTGCCGCTCTGGAAGTAGGCGATGCCCAGCCAGTGATGAAAATTGGCGTTCTGCGGCCAGCGCGCCACGGCCTGCCGCCCCAGCGAGATGGCCTGGTCAAGTTGCTTGGCCTGCAGAGAGTTGAGCAGTTGGCCGCCAGCTTCCTTCTGGCCGGACATGCCGCTTGGCCGCTCTTGTACCTGCGCCGTCCCCAGCGAAACGAATAATGCCAAGCTACAGAGGAGCACAACCACCCCAGAAGCTATTCGATGGAGACCGAGCAGGCGGCAGAGTCGCGTAAAGCGCCGGTTCGCAGATACCGCAAATCCCGAGGAGGACATGGAAGCGTTGCTGAATGGTACTGACTTCTAGCGCGGCGGCGCAACTTCCCTAGGTGGGGCGGGCCCTGGGGCTGAAATTGCTGGCCGCGACGAGGCTCAGTGCTCCAACTCTGCGGTCCAGTTGGTTACGACTGTGAGCGGCAGGTGCACGGTGTCATTTCCCATTTCATTGATAAGGACTTTCTTTCCGTCGGGACTGACAGCGAATGGCCCCTCGGGGCCGCCAACCATAGACGCTTTTAAAACTTTACGTGGAGTGCCCAACCGCAGGGCCGCACCATTTTGGCGCACATCCACCGCGAGCACTTCGCCGACATCGTTGCTGAAGAACAACTCGCGGCCGTCACGGCTCCATTTTGGGTTGTTGCCGCCGCTAGTAGAGAGCTGGTACTTTCCACCGGGGCCGGGAAACGGCATTGCATAAATTTCCAGCCGCCCCGTCTCTTCACTGGCGTAAGCCAGCCATTTGCCGTCAGGCGAAAATTCCGGCCACGCCTTGAGAAAGGGCGAGAGCAGCTGTGGAATAGGCTTACGGTCGCCGAACAGCGGCAAAACGTATAAGTCATAGTTCCTGGGCGACTTCTCGGAATCCACTACTTGCTCGTATGCCAGATATTTTCCATCGCTGCTGATGGAATTAGGTATGGCGACGCGCACTCCTTTGGGTGCCAGGATAGTCTCTTCGTTGCCGGTGCCATCAGAAGGCCGGCGATACATATAGACTCTCCCGTCACGAAGACTCGAGTAATAGATCCAACGGCCATCCGGCGACCAAGTGGGATGAAAGGATCTTCCCTGGGCGAAGGTAAGCCGCGATTTTGACTTTCGCTGCAAATCGAAGACCCAGATGTCTTGCGAGTTGCTGGTCACGACGGATGCGGCCAGCCGATTGCCATCAGGCGAGAACGCCGGATTACGGTATCGCGCTTCCTCCGGGACCGCATCAGGACCCGGCTTACCATCCAAGCCATACCACATCAGCCGATGACCAACACTCGTGCCTCCTTCCAGGTAGAGCAGCGTGCCGGTCGCGGAAGCCGCGAAGATGCCGCGGAAAACGGTAGTATTCACTCCAACGTGGACGGCCACCGGTCGCACATCGCCCTCCAGTTGCAGCTTGCTCAAGTTCAGCTTCTGCGCTACGAGAGCGCCATCACGCACAAACAGCAGGTATCCGGGTTCGGCATAAGCTCCGGAGCTTTCGCTGGGTACCAGCAGCCTGCGTTGTTTCGAGTCCAGGGCGCCGACATAAATACCGCCGTCTTCGGCCACTTTTGCCCCTTGTATCCAGAACAAGTAGTGCTTGCCATCGGGCAGAAACATCGGCCAGCGATGCGAAGTCTCACCCGCCTTCGTCTCCAGATCTGTAACCGGCATGGGTGTGCCGCCCGCGGCCGGGACACGCAACAGACCATCGCTTGGCGTGGGTGTGAACAGAATCACATCGTCCTGGTTCCAAGCGCCTCCACGCCCATCCTTCGCGTCGCAAATGGTTTGTGGGGGACCGCCTTCCGCAGCAATTTTCTGCAGCTTGCCACCACCGAAGAATCCGACGTAGTGGCCATCGTAAGACCAGAAGGGGAAGCCTGCGTTTTCGGTACCGGTCATGGGCTGCGCGGTCCCAGAATCCAGCGACTGGACCCAGAGCATCTCCTCACCGGTGTCAGGCTTTTTGGCTACGAACGCGACTCGCCGACCATCGCGGGAAATTGCCACACCTCCGGACCAGTTGGCTAGGAGATTAAATTCCGATTTGGGAGGAGGAAGGATGTAGGCGTGGAGGGAAGTCTGAGGCGCTCGTAGCGTCTGCACATACGCGACGGCCAGCATAATTACCGCAACCGCCAGCACGGCGGCCACCGCCCAGGAGACCCAGCGTCGAGTTGCGGGTAAGGGCGCGGCAGCTGCAGCGCCGTCCGCCGGCATCTCCGCGATGAGTTGCATCTGCAGCTTCAGGTCGTGCGCGTTCTGGAAGCGCTCCGCAGGATCTTTTTCCAGGCAGTGCTGAACCATCCGCTCCACGGCCGGCGGAACATCCGGGTTCAGCGAGCGGAGTGGTTTGGGTTCGAGAGCAAGAATTGCGGCGACTACGCTAGCCTGGGTCTTGCCTTCGAACGCCCGCGCACCTGTGAGCATTTCGTAGAGCATCAGGCCGAACGAAAAAATGTCGCTGCGGGCGTCGGCGTCCTTGCCCTCGATCTGCTCTGGGGCCATGTACTGCACCGTGCCCACGATGGCCCCAGCGGAGGTCAGAGGCGAGGCCGGACTGCTGCGGGTCATGGCAGCGGAAAATACCGACTGCGAGGGCGAAGTGCCAGCCGCGGCCGCGAGTCCGTCGCCCGCCGTCTTGGCCAGCCCGAAATCCAGCAGCTTGGCCCCAGCTTTGGTCAGCATCACGTTGGCGGGCTTCAAATCGCGGTGCACGATGCCGGCGCGATGAGCCTTGTCGAGGGCGTCGGCCACTTCGATCGCAACCTTCCAGAACTGCTCCAGCGGCAGGGGACCGCGTTTCAGCCGCTCGCTCAGCGTTTCGCCTTCCAGATATTCCATGACCAGGAAGTCAGTGCCGTCCTGGTGGCCGACATCGTGA
>DATJFA010000562.1:0-4468 GCA_035496015.1 Terriglobales bacterium
GCCGAAATCCTGGACCTGCGTACGCTTTTGCCGCTGGACCGCGAGGCCATCTCCGCCACCGTGCGTCGCACCAACAACGTCATCATTCTGCACGAGGACACCCGGACCGGCGGCATTGCCGGCGAAGTCTCGGCGGTGATCAACGAGGAAGTCTTTGATGAGCTGGACGGCCCCATCGTACGTATCACCGCGCGCGACACGCCCGTGCCTTTCTCGCCGCCTCTGGAAGATTACTTTTTGCCCAAGGTTACGGACGTAGTCCGCGAGGCGCGTCGCCTCAAATCCTACTGACGTAACCTTTGGTATTGTTCGCGCTCTAGTAAAGAATGCACGTTCTGGGAGGACCCATGCGCAACTTTATCCTCGGCGTGATTGTCGTAATCCTGGTCATCGTGGTCGGCGGGCTGGCGTATACGCTTACCGGCTTCGTCAGTACCAACTCCGACCAGTCTCCCGGACCTGCCGAGACCTGGCTTGCCTCCCACGCCATGGATGCCTCCATGGAAAAGCACGCTCCCCACATGCAGAGTCCCATCCCCGCCACCGATGCCAACCTGATTGACGGCATGAAGTTCTACACCATGAACTGCGCCCTATGCCATGGCACCGTGACCAAGCAGCCGAGCGATGTGGGGCGCTCTCTCTACCCCCCTGCTCCCCAGCTCATCCTGCAGCCTCTCGACGATCCCGAGTGGCACCTGTTCTACGCCATCAAACACGGCGTGCGCTGGACCGGCATGCCCGCCTGGGGCAAGGTAGCCAACGATGAGTACATCTGGAAGACCAGCATGTTCCTGAGCCGCGTGAACCAGCTGCCGCCTGCCGTGAAGGCCGCCATCGGCAAGTAAACTCGAAGTGTAATTTTTGGAATTGTCATCCTGAGGCAGCGCGAGGCGTGCTTGCACGCTGAGCGCAACGAAGGACCTGCTTTTTTGCTGGCCGAAAAAACTCCTTCGTGCCCTTTGTGGTGAATATTTGTCACGCCCGCCAGATCGGCCGGGTCAGGCACGTTGGCCCGCCCCCGCCGTTGATCCCGAGTTCGCTCGCCGCAAATGTCCGCACCTGGAATCCTGCCTCTCGCAAACGCTCGTTCGTGCGCTCATTCTCCCCGATGGCCAGCAGCCGCTTCTCTCCCAGCGCCAGCACATTGCAAGCCAGCGTGTCTCTTTCGCGGGCGTCAATCTCCACAAACCGCAGCCTGCGTTCACAAAGCAGTTGCACCGTCTCTGCCGCCAGCCAGGGTAGATCCACCAGCACCGTGCTCTCATCCAGCATGCTCATCAGCGACATCAGGTGCAGGCAGCAGCCCGGCCCGCCTCCGTGCGGCAACGGCGCCGCCACCACTTCCACACCCCGCTCTCCTAGCAAGGCCCGTAATTGCTCAATGCCGGCGAGATTAGTGCGGTAGCCCCGCCCCACCAGCACTGTCTTGTCGTCCAGCCACACCATGTCTCCGGCTTCCATTATTCCCGGCGGATGAATCTCTCCCACTAGCGGAATTCCAAGCTGCCTGTAGAACTCGCGATGTCGTGCCGGCTCGCCGCCGCGCGCCGCTTTGCCCATGTTTAGGCAGATCGCCCCATAGTCGGTCATGAAAGAAGCATCGTGCGCGTAAACCGCATCCAACGACAGCCCCTTCCCGTCCAATTCGATCACCTCTGCCCCAGCTTCTTTCAGCGCCCGCTGCAGCTCCTCGTGTTGCGCCCCGGCCGCGGGGAAATTGAGGGAATGTAGATACCCTAGTTTCCGCCATCCCTCCCCGTCCGTTTCCCAGCCTGCCGCCCGCGGCGTGCAAACCGCCACCCGGCGCAGCCGCGCCACCATGCTCTGTCCGCCATAGCTGCCTTGTTTCGCCATACCGCTTTGTACCACATCATTCGTCGTTGCCGATCCGCAGCTCCGCCTTTTGAAAACTCCTGCTTGCCGGTTCCCTGGCTGTGCCAGCTTCTGGGGCACACCCCGCAACCCTGCATCACTCCTGCAGTTGCACGCAATTGTCTTGTCTTTTTCCACAAAACTGTTGAAAAAACTCGCTGGCCCACGTGCGGATTAGACTGGACATCGGCAGAATTTGCGACCCATAGAAGAAGACCAGGCAGGTGAGGACTGTGGCGGAAATAGGCTGCTGAGGCAGGCTGAGAACTGAGAACTGAAATAGAAAGGGCTGCAGCCTTGGTTATGTTCCATCTGCCGGCTCTTGCGAGGGAGCCGACCGCGTGGATACATGCACCGCCGCAGCCCCTGGTGCGATCTCCGCTTTCGCGGTGCCAAACCCCAACTGCTCCTCGCAGAGCCGTCGGTTTTTTCAGGTCTGGCTGCCCTCCCGGTTGCCCGGCTGAGCATTTCGCCCGGCTTACTTCGGACTGGCCTGTTTTATTTTGCCAACCCTTTCAGCCATCGACGAACGCGAAAATAAAGCTTCGGCTACACCCTGTCAATGCCCGCTTTTGGTGCAATTGTGGAAATCCTGCGGATAAAGCCCCGTGCTGATCCTGGTACCGATCTCCACCCTTTCCCATTCTGATACTCAAATTCCGCTCCCTTCAGAACAATTGCGCTCCGTTCCTGCCTGGCCGCGCTAGCATGTTCGTAGGGCCACAAAACGGCGCGTCCCCCGCCGACCTCCACGCAGGTTGCTGCTGCGAGGTGCAGTTATGGCGCAGGTTGAGCCGCGACCAGCGCAACCCATCGCTGCTGTTCCTTCCCTGACCGGCTCCACGGTCAGTCGCTTCCGTATCGGTGAGCGGTTGGGCGGAGGCGGAATGGGCGAAGTGTATCGCGCTCGCGATACCAAGCTGGGGCGTACTGTTGCCCTCAAACGCATGGCTCCTGCCCTGCGCGACGATCCCGCCGCACGTCGCCGCTTCCTCGGCGAAGCTGTCCGCACTTCCCGCCTCAATGACCCCCACATTGCCGCCCTCTACGATGTTCTTGAACAGGGCCGGGACATTCTTCTGGTCATGGAATATGTCGAGGGTCAAACCTTGCGCCAGCGCCTCGGCCAACCGCTCACCCTCGAGCAATTCCTCGAAATTGCCGTGCAATGCGCCCAGGCCCTCGTCGCCGCTCACGAACACGGCATCATTCACGGCGATATCAAGCCGGAAAACATCATGCTTACCCCCGCCGGCCACGTGAAGGTGCTCGATCTCGGACTCGCCCGTCACCTGCCCGGCTCCGACCGCAGTTCCACTATGGATCGCTTCACCTCCCTCGCCGGCACTCCCGCTTACATGGCCCCTGAGCTCCTGCGCGAAGAAATTCCCGATGCCCGGGCTGACCTGTTTTCCCTCGGCGTCGTGTTTTATGAAGCTCTCGCCGGCAGACATCCTTTTATGGCCGCTACCTTCATGGAGACCGGCGAGCGAGTCCTGCATCACGATCCCCAACCGATCTCGTCCTTCAATTCCCACCTTCCCCCAGCGCTGCAGGTGATTGTCTCCCGCCTCTTAGCCAAGGACCGCCGCCAGCGTCTTCCCTCTGCCGCAGAACTAGTGTCCGCTCTGCAGGCCCTCCAAGGTCCCTCCCACATCACCAGCGTGCGCCTCACCCCGCGTTTTTTTACTCGCCGCCGGCGGCCCATCTACTTCGTCCTGCTTGCCCTTGTGGCCCTCGCGGCTGCCCTGCATCCGCCGCCTCTTTCCCGATGGCTTCGTCCCGCCGTTTTGCAGCCCCGCAGCTGGGTGCTCGTCGCCGATTTCGATAATCCCGGCCACGAGCCTGTCCCCGAGCAAGCCCTGCGCGAGGCCCTCACTATCTCCCTGCAGCAGTCCCGCTACTTAAACGTTTTTCCCCGTTCCCGCGTTTACGAGGCCCTTCAGCGCATGCAGCGCCGCGATGCCCCGCGCATTGATGAAAAACTGGCCCTTGAAATCTGTCGCCGGGAAAACATCCCGCTACTCCTCGCCGGCAGCATCACCCGCATTGGCGACTCCTTCCAGATTGGCCTCCGTGCTCTTGACCCGGCCCGCGACCAGGTGCTTTTCGCCGAGCAGGCCCGTTTTGCGCGCCAGGCTGATCTCTTCGCCCAAATGGATGCCTTGGCTTCCCGCGTCCGCTCCCATTTCGGTGAATCGCTCTCCGGCATCCGCAACAGTAGCCGCCCCCTGGCCGAGGTGACCACGCAATCCATGCCGGCCCTGCAGCTTTATTCCCAGGCCACCGATGCTTTTGCCCGTGGCCGCTTTGAAGATGCGCCTCCCCTTTTACGCGCTGCTATCACCCTCGACCCCAGCTTCGCTATGGCCCATCTCCGCCTCGGTGAGTACTACAGTTGGGTCGTGGGCAAGAATGCCAAAGCCCTCGAGGAGATCAGCCGCGCCTACGACCTGCGCCAGGCCGTAACCGAACGTGAACGCCTGTGGATTGAAGCCGACTATTACGAGAACCACGAGGATTATGAAAGTTCGGCCGGCTCCTTGCGCGCTCTTGTCGGCCTCTATCCCGATGACTTCGATGCTCACTCCCA